>NZ_CEVIVD010000061.1:0-25430 GCF_982290655.1 Protofrankia sp. CiP1_Cm_nod3 | reverse complement strand
CCGGACGCGGGATATCGAATGATCGAACCGCCTTCGGCCGGGTGTTGAGGAGCCTGTCGCCAGGCGACGGTATCCGATAACCGAACTAGACTTCGCCAGGTGGAGGAGGTGACGGCACGTTATCAACTGACTTCAAAAGGTGTGCGAAATCCGTTCATGCTTGTCCGGCAGGCTGTGCATGACCGAACCGGACGCCTCGGTGGCGCTCTGAGCGGCCGTACGCTCAGCGGCAGGTCCGTCGCCAACGCCGGTGGCGACGGCGGTGGCGCCGGTGTCAGCGGTGGCGCCGGTGTCAGCGGTGTCGGTGGGGGCAGCGTGGCCGGCCGTGGTCCGGCCGCCCGCGGCGCGGCCGGTGCCGACAACGCGGCAGGCCGGCTCGCGGCCGTCCTGGCCGGGCTCGGGCGGGGGGCCTGGCCGCTGCGCCAGATCCTGGGCCGTCCCCACGAACGGGTCCCCGGCCGGCTCGAGCTGGAACATCTGAGTTTTCTGTCGGACGCCGGGCTGGTGCTGTCGAGCTCTCTCGACCCACAGCGGATCATCGATATGATCGCGGCGCTGGCGGTACCGCGGCTCGGTGACGGCGCCATCGTGTTCCTCCGGGACGACGAGCGGGCACGCCTCGGCACGATCGTGCACCGCGACAGCCGGACCGCCGGCTTCCTGCGCGACTTCCTCCCCTCCCGGCTGCCGACGCTGGACAGCGAGGACGGGCCCGGTCTCGTCCTGCGGACCGGCCAGACCTGGTACATGCCATACCTGACCGACGAGCTGATGGCGCGGATGTCCCCGGCGGGGGTGGCGGACATGCCCTTCCCCGACTTCCTGAAGGGGCCGACCATCACCGTCCCGATGCCGGGGCAGGGCCGGGTGCTCGGCGCTGTCACCCTGCTGCGCCGCTCGGGGGGGTACAGCCCCGTCGACATCAGCCTTGCCGAGCACCTGGCCCGGCGGGGAGCGGCCGCGCTCGACAACGCGCAGCTCTACAGCGTCGAGCAGGAGTCCGCGCTCGCCCTGCAGCGCTCGCTCCTGCCGGAGAACCCGCCGGCGCTGCGCGGGGTGGAGATCGCGATGGAGTACCGTCCCGGAACGGCCGGGACGGAGGCCGGCGGCGACCTGTACGACGTGATCGCGCTGCCCGGCGGCCGGGTCGGGATCGCGATCGGGGACGTGATGGGACGCGGCCTGCACGCCGCCGCGGTGATGGGGCAGCTGCGGGCGGCGCTGCGGGCGTACGCGCTGGAGGACTGGCCGCCGGCCGAGCTGCTCACCAGGCTCGACCGGGTGGTGGACTCGCTGCCCGGGCTGCACCTGACGACCTGCATGTACATCGTCTACGACCCGGCGGCCCGGCGGGCCACCGTGTCCAACGCCGGGCATCTGCCACCGCTGCTGGTCATGCCCGACGAGGAGCCGGACTACCTGGTCCTCGACCCGGGCCTGCCGCTCGGCGTCGGCGGCACCGGGATGTTCTCGGAGACGTCGCTGGAACTTCCGCCCGGCTCCGGCATCGTGCTGTACACCGACGGGCTCGTCGAGTCGCGCCGGCGCCCGCTCGAGGACGGCATGGACCGGCTGCGCCGCGGGCTGGCCAAGGCGATGGAGAACGCGACGGAGTGCGCGGTGGGGGGCGCGGCGGCGGGGGACGCCGGGGCGTCTCCCATAGGGGTGTCCTCGGCCGGCTCCGCGCGGACGCTGCTGCACCGGTGCCTGGCCGCATCCGGGGTGGCCGTGCAGACCGACGACGACACGGCGCTGCTGGTGATGACCACCTATCCGTCCCGGCCGGCGCTGGTGGACGTGGCGTTGCCGGCCGAGCCCGAATCGGCTGTCCGCGCCCGTTCGGTGGTCGGGCGGGTCCTCACCGGGCGGCGTCTCGCCGCTGTCGCGGACGACGCCCTGCTGCTTGTCAGCGAGGTGGTGACGAACGCGGTGCTGCACGCCCGCAGCGATCTGGTGTTACGCGTCCATCAGGAGGGGGACCGGCTACGGGTCAGCGTCGATGATCGGGAGGGGACCCGGATGCCTCGCCGCCGGACATCGGGTGACGACAGGGAGTCGGGATGGGGCCTGATGATTGTCGATGTGATCGCGCGTGGGTGGGGTGTGGAAACCACCGGTGACGGCAAGCGGGTGTGGTTCGATCTGGCGATCCCGGCGAGCGGCGATGCCAACGGGGCACCGCCACCTTGACGGGACACCGTCGCCCCGGTGGGACACCGTCGCCCCGGTGGGACACCGTCACCTTTGAACACGGTCGCCTCTGTGGGACGGCGTCGTCCTGACGGGACGCTGCCGCCCCGGGAGGACGCCTCACCCGGCGGGGCCGGCCGTCCGCCCGGGGGGATCAGGCGGATGCGGCCTCGTCGCCGTCGGAGCTGAGATAGCGCGACCAGCGCGGATCCATCCGACGGCTGCCCAGGATGCGCCAAGCGGCTCCGCTCGGCGCCCGAGGGGCCGTGCGAAGCCGCCAACCGAGATCGGCAACTGCCCGGTCGGCTTTCAGATGATTGCAGCGGCCGCAGGCCGCCACCACGTTCTCCCATACATGTGCGCCCCCGCGGGAGCGGGGGATGACGTGATCAAGCGATGTCGCCGGCGCACCGCAGTAGACGCAACGGTGATGATCCCGAGCCAGCACCCCTTTGCGGGTGAGGGGGACCTGCGAGCGGTAAGGTACACGGACGAAGCGGGCCAGCCGCACGACGACCGGCACCTCGACCGCGTACGTGGCCGAATGGAGAACTTTGTCCCCGGGCTCGACCATGACTGCTTTCTCGGTGAGCACGAGCACCAGCGCACGCCTCTGTGAGACCACGCATAATGGTTCATACGTGGCATTGAGAACCAGCGCCTCTGTCACGCGCCGACCTCCTCGCCCTACCGGATGGCGGCCGTCACGAGCTAGCCACCGGTGACACTGAGACAGTCAACCGCCTTCGAGCCCCGAACGCGAGTGGGTTCGCGATTGTCGTCGGGTAATCATTGACACACCGCGCAGCTCGGCTCGCGTTTCACAAGCTCAGTGTGACAGATCGTCGTCGCCACGTCATAACCGGGGGCCAGCCCCCTCGTCCAGCGGCTGGCGGCCACCGGTAAGACTGGATGCGGCCGGATCCCCGGGGGACGTCCATCGGAACATTCGACAACCGATCACGTGTGAGGAGCTGACTGAAGGCCGTGGCCAACTCCCCGTCCCTGCTTGCCCAGTCGTTCGGGTCGTTACTGCCCTCGGCGGCCCAGGCGTCGAGCGCGGCGCCGTCGCCCGCCGCGTCCGTGAGCGCGCCCGTACCGGTGCCGACCGACATCCCGCTGGCGCCCAGCCTGGAGCAGCTCAGGGACGCGCTGCAGAACGCCTGCGGAGACCGGCCCGGGGTGCTGTGCCGGACGGTCTACGACGTCACCCACAGCCAGTACCTCGCCGGTGGCGCCAACGTCTTCGTCGGCACCCCGCTGAAGATCGTGCTGATCCTGGTGGCGGCCTTCCTCATCCGGTCGCTGCTGCACCGGTTCATCATCCGGACGACCCGCCGGGCCTCCAACGGAGGCTCGGGAGGACTGCTGCGCTCCGGGCGCACGGTGCTGCTGGGCGCCTTCGGGGATCCCGCCGTGCTGCTGGAACGGCGCCGGCAGCGCGCGGAGACGGTCGGATCGCTGCTGCGCAGCATCACGTCCATCATCGTCTTCGGGATCGCCTTCGTGACGGTCCTCGGTGAGCTGGACATCAACCTCGCGCCGATCGTGGCCAGCGCCGGGATCGTCGGTGTCGCGGTCGGCTTCGGCGCGCAGAACCTCGTCCGGGACTTCCTGGCCGGCATGTTCATGCTGCTGGAGGACCAGTACGGGGTGGGCGACGTGATCGACGTGGGGCCGGTCAGCGGGAACGTCGAGGCGGTCAGTCTGCGTGTCACCCGCCTGCGCGACGTCGAGGGCACCGTCTGGTATGTGCGCAACGGCGAGATCGCCCGGGTGGGGAACAAAGGCCAGCAGTGGGCACGGACAGTGCTCGACGTGCCGCTCGACTACGACACCGACGTGGCCACGGCCAAGCGGATCCTCAAGCGGACGGCGGACAAGCTCTGGACGGATCCGCGGTTCGCCGCCGCCATCCTCGAAGAACCCGAGGTGTGGGGGATGGAGACGATGACCGCGGACGGCTACACCCTGCGCGTCATCGTCAAGACCCAGCCGCTGAAGCAGTGGGAGATCGCCCGCGCCCTGCGGGAGCGCTTCCGCGCGGCGCTGGACGCCGAGGGCATCGCGCTCGGCAGCGTCCAGCGCAGCGAGGTCGTCATGGTCGATGACGATGACGAGGAGGAGAAGAGGCCAGGCGCCGACGGCGAGGAGGACGGCGGCTCCGACCCGCGGGCGGCGGCCAACGCGACCGACAGCGGGCCCATCGCGGAGCTGCCCCGGCCCGCGCGCTCACCGGTCGGCCGGTCGTCCGGCCGCACCTCCGGCTCGCACTGAACCGGGTCCCGGCCCGATCCGGCTTTTCCTCTGCGTGCGCCCCGGCCCGGTGGGCTTTCCAGGCGATGCCAGCCCCGTCCGTGCCGTCGCTGGCCAGCCGGGACGTCGGCGATGTGCCGGGGTAGCTGAACCGCTGATAAGGATCACGGTAGGCGAAGCTGAGAGTTGCTCGCGGTGGCTCCCGCCGCGGTGCGGGCCGGGCAGACTGTGTGATGTGCGTGTACTGGTGGTCGACGACGAGCCGGCGGTCCGGGAGTCCCTCGAACGGTCGCTGCGATTTGAAGGCTACGAGGTCAGTTCCGCCCGGGACGGCGCCGAGGCGCTGGACGCCGTCACCCGCGACCGGCCGGACATCGTCGTGCTCGACGTGATGATGCCGCGGGTGGACGGCCTGGAGGCCTGCCGGCGGCTGCGGGCCCGCGGTGACGACCTGCCCGTCCTCATGCTCACCGCCCGTGACGGGCTTGCCGACCGGGTGAGCGGCCTGGACGTCGGGGCCGACGACTACCTGGTCAAGCCGTTCGCGTTGGAGGAGCTGTTCGCCCGGCTGCGTGCCCTCACCCGCCGGGCGTCGCTGTCGGCCCGGGCGGCCAGCGCCGCCGCGGTGGCCGCCGGCGGGTCCGCGGACTCCGTCGCCGCCGGCCCGGGGCGGCCGTCGGTGCTGACGTTCTCCGGCGTCCGGCTCGACCCGAGCAGCCGGCAGGTCACCCGCGGCGATCGCGATCTTACCCTCACCAAGACCGAGTTCGACCTGCTCGAGCTCTTCCTGGCCCACCAGCGCCAGGTGCTGTCACGTTCGACGATCATGGAGAGGGTGTGGGGCTACGACTTCGGTCCGTCCTCGAACTCCCTTGAGGTGTTCGTCAGCTATCTGCGCCGCAAGCTGGAGGCCGGTGGTGAGCCCCGGCTGCTGCACACGGTCCGTGGGGTCGGCTACGTCCTGCGGGAGACGGCATGACCGGCGGTGTGACGGCATGACCGGCGGTGTGACGGCGCGGTCGGGATGAGTGCCAGGCCCGGCCCGGACACCACCGGATGGCAGCCGGGGACGCCGGTGGAGACGGCCGGAGGCGGCGGTCCCGGACGCGCCGTCGCCGCGGGCGGAACATCCTGGCGGCGGCGCTTCGCGCATAGCCATCTGTCGCTGCGTAACCGGATGGTGCTGCTGATCGGCGTCGCGGTGGCCGCCGTCGTGGCCGTGGTCGCGGGCGTGGCGCTCGCCTCGACCGGGATCGTGCTCAACAGCTCCATCGACGACCAGCTCACCGAGCAGGCCCAGGCGGCGGCCCGGACGGTCATGCCGAGCATGCCGCCGGGCGCCCGCGGCCCGCGGTGGCTGACCGGATCCAACTTCGGCCTGCCGGCCCAGATCATCCTCGCGGACGGCAGCACGGCCACCTGGGCAGGCCAGTCGGTGACACTGCCGGTGAACGACGCCGACCTCGCCGTGGCCGAGGGGGTGACGGACAAGCAGGTGCGTACCGTCACCGTGGATGGCGCGCGGTACCGGGTGGCGACCGTCCCGCTGCTGTTCGTCCCCGGCCGCGCACCGGGCGCGATCCAGCTGGCCCGGCCCATGGCCGACGTCGACGAGACGCTGCGCACCCTCGGGCTGATCCTGCTGGGAGTGGGTGTGGCCGGGGTGGCCGGGGCGGTGCTGCTGGGCAGGCTGATCTCGCGGGCGTCCCTCAAGCCGGTGAACGCCGCCGCCGCCGCCGCCGAGGAGGTGGCCCGCACCCAGGACCTGTCCGCGTTGATACCGGTCACTGGCAGTGATGAAATCGCCCGGCTGGCCAGCAGCCTCAACAGCATGCTGCGCGCGCTGGAGGCCTCCCGGGCCCGTCAGCGCGAGCTTGTCGACGACGCCAGCCACGAGCTGCGCACCCCGCTGACCAGTCTGCGCACCAACATCGAGCTGCTGTTGCGGGCCGAGGCCAACCCGCGGCGCGCGCTGCCCGCGAACGACCGGGACGCGCTGCTGCGCGACGTCGACGCCCAGATCCGGGAGCTCAGCGGGCTGGTCAGCGAGCTGGTCGAGCTGGCCCGCGACGAAGCTCCCCCCGAGGACGTGGAGCGCGCCGACCTGACCGAGATCGTTCATGCCGCGGCGGAGCGGGTACGCCGGCGGGCCAAGGCGAAGAACGTCCACATCGTGGTGACCGCGGCCTCGTCCCCCGTCGACGGGCGGCCGCACATGCTGGAACGGGCGGTGACGAACCTGCTCGACAACGCGGTGAAGTTCTCCCCTCCGCAGGGTGAGGTGTTGGTGGCCGTCGGGAACGGCGAGGTCGTCGTCACCGACCAGGGCCCGGGGATCGCGCCGGAGGACCGCCCGCGGGTCTTCGACCGGTTCTACCGCGCCACGTCCGCGCGCGGGCTGCCCGGCTCCGGGCTGGGCCTGGCCATCGTCGCCGATGCCGCGGCCATGCACGGCGGGAGCGTGCGGGCCGAGGAGGGCCCCGGCGGGGGCGCGCGCCTGCGGCTGTCCCTGCCGGTCCCCGAGGACGTGCTGTGGTCGGCGCCGTTCGACGCGGGCAGCGGGCTGTTCGACGCGGGCAGTGGCGCGGGCCCGCCCGGCGGTTGGGATGCGATCAGCTCGGCGGGGCCGTCCGGGTTCGCCCGAGCGTCCGACCGCGGGCCCCGGCGGGCGAGAGGATTCGGCCGTGGCCTCTGACGACAGCGACACCGGCACCGACGGCGACACCGGCACCGACACCAGCGCCGACAACGGCACCGGCTCCGACGCCCCTGCCGGGAACGGCACCGTCGGGGGGACCGGCGCAGGCAGCGGCACGGGCGCCGGCGGCGGTACCAGGAGCGGTGCCGCTGAGCAGGCTGTGGGGAATGGCCGTGCCGCCCGGGCCGGTGGCATCGACCCGTCGCTGGCGGAGCTGGCGGACGTGTACGGCGTCGCCACCCGTTACATCGACGCCGACGACCAGGAGGTCACCGTCGACCCGCGGGTCGTGCGGGCGGTGCTCGGCCTGCTCGACGTCGACACGGCGGACCCGGCCGCCGCCCTGGCCGCGGCTCGTGACGCGCCGTGGCGGCGTCCGCTGCCGGCCTGCGTGATCGTACGGCGGTCCGCGCCCACGCCGGTGATCGTGCGGGTGCCCGCCGGCACGGTCCCCGTCGCAGAACTGGAGCTTGCGGACGGTGGGCGCCGTGACCTCACCGGATGGGGTGAGACCGTCGGGCAACGGCTGGTCGACGGGCAGGAACTCCTCGGCGTCCCGTTGGAGCTGCCCGCGGGCCTGCCACTGGGTGATCATGTGCTGCGGCTGCGGGCCGGTGCCGTCGTGGCCACGGCAGAGCTCGTCGTCGTGCCGGACGCGGTACCCGGCCCGGCCGGGGCCGTTCCCGGCCGCGCCTGGGGATGGATGATCCAGCTGTACGCGCTGCGGTCGGCCGGCTCGTGGGGGATGGGCGACTACGCCGACCTCGCCGGCCTCGCGGCCTGGTCCGGCGGCGAGGAGGGCGGGCGTGCCGACGTGCTGCTGGTCAACCCGCTGCACGCGGCCGCCCCGACGTTCCCCGTCGAGCCGTCCCCGTATTTTCCGGCGAGCCGGCGTTTCGCCTCCCCGCTGTACCTGCGTCCGCAGGACCTGCCCGAATACGCCCGGGCGGACGCCGCCACCCGGGCCCGGGTCGACCAGCTCGCCACCATCGCCCGCGCCGGGGCCGCCACCCCACCGTCGGCGGACGGGCCGCGGGACGGCGGCCTCACGGATGCCGGGCCGCGGGAAGGTGGCCTCGCGGATGCCGGGCCGGGGCGGGACGAAGCGGGGGAGGCCGGGTCTGGCGTGGACCGCGTCGGCCTGCTGGACCGGGACGCGGTGTGGCAGGCCAAGCTCGCCGGCCTGGAACTGCTGTTCCGCGTCTCCCGGCCCGGGCCGGCGGACGAGCCGGCGGACGAGCCGGCGGCGGGGCACGACGGCCTCACCGACTTCGCGACCTGGTGCGCTCTTGCCGAGCGGCACGGCCCGGACTGGCGGCACTGGCCGGCGCACCTGCGCGACCCGCGTGGCCCCGCCGTCGCCGCCGCCCGCGCCGAGCTGCGGGAACGGGTCGCCTTCCACCGCTGGCTGCAGCACGCCTGCGACGCCGCGCTCGCGGCCGCGCAGCGGGCCGCCCGCGACGCCGGGATGACCGTCGGTATCGTGCACGACCTCGCGGTCGGCGTGGATCCCGGTGGCGCGGACGCGTGGGCGCTGCGGGACGTCTTCGCCGTCGGCGCGACCGTGGGCGCGCCCCCGGACGGGTTCAACCAGCAGGGCCAGGACTGGGCGCTGCCGCCATGGCGGCCCGACCGGCTGGCGGAGACCGGCTACGCGCCGTTCCGGCAGATGGTCGCCGCCGTGCTCCGCCGGGGCGGTGGCATCCGGGTCGACCACATCCTCGGCCTGTTCCGGCTGTGGTGGATCCCGGCCGGGAACTCCGCGGCGCGGGGCACCTACGTCCGCTACGACGCCGATGCCATGCTCGGGCTGCTCGCGCTCGAGGCGGCCCGGGCCGGTGCGCTTGTCGTCGGCGAGGACCTCGGCACGGTCGAGTCCTCGGTCGCGGCGAGGCTGGCCCGCGCCGGGGTGCTCGGGTCGACCGTCGCCTGGTTCGAACGCGACGCCGACGGTGAGCCGCTGCCGCCGCGACGCTGGCGGGAACCGGCGATGGCGAGCATCACCACCCACGACCTGCCCACCGTCGCCGGCTACCTCACCGGCGCGCACGTGCGGGTACGGGCCCGCCGTGGCCTGCTGCGTCACTCCCCAGACGCCGAGCTGCGGGCATGGCGGCAGGAGCGGGACGCGCTGATCGCCCTGCTGCGGGCCGAGGGCCTGCTGACCGCGCAGCTTACCGCTACGGACGATCTTGACCCGTTGGTGCTGCGTGAGGCCGTTTTCGCCCTGCACGGCCTGCTTGTCCGCTCGCCGGCACGGATCGTGCTCGCGGCCCCGGGCGACGCCCTGGGCGACCTGCGGCAACCGAACCTGCCCGGCACCGTGGACACGTACCCGAACTGGCGGCTGCCGGTGACCGACGCCGACGGCCGGCCCGTCACCGTGGAGCGGCTGCGGGCCGACCCGCGGGTGCACCGCCTGGCCGGGCTGCTCGCCCAGGTGCGGGAACAGGCCCGACAGGTGTGACAGGTGTGACAGCGGCCGAGGCCGGCGACGACCAGAGGTGACAGCGGTCGATAACGACAGAAGGTGATATACTTTGCTACGTTGCGTCACGATCGGGCCGTGGCTGGGCCGTGGCTGGGCCGTGGCTGGGCCGTGGCTGGGCCGGGCCGCCGCGACGGGGTGTGCCGCCGGGACGCGGTTTCAGGCGACCATGGGCCAATCACCCGGTAACCTTCGCAACGTGACTCGTCGACGTCCTCGGCTGACCACCACCCGCCGCGTACTCACCGTCGTGACGCTGGCTCTTCTCACGCTTCCCGCGATGTGCGGCGCCGCCCTGGCGCAGGACATCGGGGACCGGTACAGTCCCGATCCGCTCACGCCGCTGGAGGCCTGGGCTGTCTACGGTGGGACGATCATCGGTGGGTTCCTGGTCGCGATCGGGCTCACGCTGCTGTCGAGCCGGGGCAGCGGCCCGTCCCGCTACCGGCCGGGGCGCTCCTGGAACCATGACGAGGTCTGGGTCGGGGATCCGCCCGCGGCCGCCGCCGAAGGCGAGCACCCGCGCGTGGCCTCACCCGGCGCGGGCGGTGCCAGTGGCACCTGGTGAGCCCTTCACCTGGGAGCAGCGCGACCGGCTCGAACGGGCGCGGGCGGCGGCGCAGGCCCGCACCGGCATCCGGTTCGCCGTCCGGGTCGGAGCCGTCGACGACGACCCGGAGCTGTTCGCCGAACGGCTGCTGGCCAACCTGGCGGCACGCCCGGGCGACCCGGCCGTCGTCATCCTGGTCTCTCCCGGTCAACGGTTCGTCCACATCAAGACGACGAGAGGGGCCAGGCGGCGTGTCACCGACCAGGCCGCCGGGCTCGCCGTCCTGACGATGACCTCCAGTTTCGCCCTCGGCGACATCGTCAACGGGATCATCAACGGCCTGCGCCAGCTGGCCGACGCCGCCGGCCCCCAGCCGTCCGGGTCCCCCGGCGGGCCGAGCAGGGTCTTAGCCTCGCTCTGAGGTGGGCGGGCTGGGGGCCGTTGCCCCGCGGTCTCCCGGACAGCCGGAGAACGCGCGGTCATGTTTTCCGCGCGCGGTGGGCGGCCGCGTCCGCCCGGGCCTCACCGGTCCCGCCGTACCTGTTCGTTATTCCTGGTTCCGTGTCGGTCAGTATTCACCTCGGCCAGTATTCACCTCGGCCATCGTCTCCAGGTGATATCTCCGACAAGGCGCCCGGAGGCGCCGGGCGGCAGCACCGCCCAGGAATTCCGGCAATGCCACCAGGGCGCCCGCGCGGTGGCGGGGCACGCGTCGGCTGACACGACACTAGTGCGGCCCGGCCGCTGCCGCCGCCTTCCTTCCATTTTTTTCTGTCTTGTTTTCGGACGGTTTCCTGATGTTCATCGCCGTGATCCTCCTGCGTCCAGCGATTCCACCCTAGTGTTACCGACGGCCCGGACAACCCCGTCCGGAAGGGCCGTCGGCAGCGAAAGAGCAGAGAATTTACTGCCGCCGGCCCGGCATTGTCACCGTATTTTGGAGGTCAGCAATGGAACGGCGAACCTTCTTGCGTTCCGCTGTCGCCGGGGCGGGTGTCCTCGCCTTCTCCGGCGTGATGTGGGACACGGCTCTGGCCGCTCCCGCCCAGAACGGTCCCAGCCCCTACGGATCGCTGCTGCCCGCCGACGCCAACGGTGTCATGCTTCCCTCCGGTTTCACCAGCCGTATCGTCGCCCGTTCCAGCCAGGTGGTCTCCGGGACCAGCTACACCTGGCACAACGCCCCGGACGGCGGTGCTGTCTTCCCGAACGGCACGGGCTGGATATACGCGTCGAACTCCGAGGTCGGCAGCGGCGGCGGTGGCGCCTCGGTGCTGCGGTTCAACTCCAGCGGCACCATTACCTCCGCCCAGCGGATTCTTTCCAGCACCAGTTCCAACTGCGCGGGCGGGGCCACTCCCTGGGGCACCTGGCTGTCCTGCGAGGAAACCTCTCTGGGACGGGTGTGGGAAACCTACCCGGCCACCGGAGCGTCCGCGGTGAGCCGCCCGGCGATGGGCCGTTTCAAGCACGAGGCCGCCGCGGCCGACCCCGTCCGCCAGGCCATCTACCTGACCGAGGACGAGACCAACGGCTGTTTCTACCGCTTCCGCCCGACCACCTGGGGAAATCTTTCCGCGGGCACCCTTGAGGTGCTGGTCGCCGGCAGCGGCACGTCCGGGACGTTCACCTGGCAGACCGTCCCGGACGTGGACGGCTCACCGACCGCCACCCGCAACCAGGTCTCCGGCGCGAAGCACTTCAACGGCGGTGAAGGCGTCCACTACGCGAACAACACCGTCTGGTTCACCACCAAGGGCGACAACCGGGTGTGGGAGCTGCACGTCGACACCAACACGTTCGAACTCGCCTACGACGACTCGCTGGTGTCCCCCGGCCCCGCCCCGCTGACCGGCGTCGACAACATCACCGGGTCGACATACGGGGACCTGTACGTCGCTGAAGACGGCGGCAACCTGGAGATCTGCGTCATCACCCCGGACGACATCGTGGCTCCCTTCCTGCGCCTGGTGGGCCACAACTCGTCCGAAATCACCGGCCCCGCCTTCACCCCGGACGGCCAGCGGCTGTACTTCTCCTCCCAGCGAGGCACCATCGGCTCCTCCTCCGGCGGCATCACCTTCGAGGTCACCGGCCCCTTCCGCACCTGACCTTCCGGGCGGGCTCGGCCGATAGGCCATATCCGGAGGAACGGCAGCGAGCCGCTCCTCGCCCGCCCTGAGAGCGTAGGTGGAAACCGCTGCTGTGGCGGCGTTTTCCACCTACGCCTGCCGTGTCCGTAGGTGGAAAACGCTGTTATGATGGCGCTTTTCACCTACGGTTGGTGCTGTTCTGGTGACGGCGATACGCGGTCATGGATTCTTCGGCGGGCAGGCCGGTCACGCGGATGCCTGGCCGGCGCCGCCAGCGGTGGGATCGGAGCCGGTGTCGGCCGGCGGGGCGAGGCCGGGAAACGCCCGCCGCCGGCCGACATGCTGACTCAGGTAGACGTGCTGACTCAGGTAGCGGTGGCGGCTTCGGTGTCCTTGGCGCGGGCGCGCAGTGCGCGCAGCAGGCCGTCGCGGCCCTCGACCAGGGCGCGGCGCAGGGCAGGGCCGAGGTCGGCCTCGGCCAGGTAGGCGTCCACCGCGTCCACCGTCGCCGGCTCGACGATCGCGGACGGGAAGAGCATCTGCGTGATGGTCTGAGCGGTGTCGAAGGTCCTGGTCCGCCAGATCTCGCCGATCTCGGCGAAGAAGCGGCTCACGTACGGCCGGGTCAGCTCCTCCTGGCCGGGGATCCAGAAGCCGCCCAGGGTCGCCACGAGCAGGTGGTTCGACAGCGTGTCGGAGTCGATCGCCGCTGACCAGGCGGCGGCCTTCGCCTGAGCGGTCGGGCGGGCCGAGCGGGCGGTGGCGGCCCGCTTCTCGCCGGTCGCCGTCCGGTCGCGGGCGAGCTCGGCCTCGATCTCCTCGGCGCCGTAGACGCCGCGCGCCACCAGCTGGATCAGCAGCGTCCAGCGCAGTTCGGTGTCCAGCACAAGGCCGTCGACGACGTCGGCGCCCTCGAAGATCGCGCGTACCCGTCCGATCTGGTCGGGGTCTTCGGCGTGGGCGAACGCGGTCGCGTGCACCAGCTGCAGGTCGCTGCCGGGCGCGGCGGTGCGCAGCAGCTCCTCGACGCGGGCGGACAGCTCGCGCAGGGCCCGCGCCCGGTTCGCCGGATCCCCGTAGGCGTTGATGGTGAGCTGGGCCTTGGCCAGCAGCGACTGGACGACCCCGATGTCGTCCTCGGCGTCCACCCCGGACAGCACGAGCTTGACGTAGTCGCGCGCGGCCAGCTCCGCGTCCCGGGTCATGTCCCAGGCGGCCGCCCAGCACAGGGTGCGCGGCAGTGACTCGCGGATCGTCCCGATCGAGTCGATCAGGGTGGCCAGCGAGCGGTCGTCCAGGCGGACCTTGGCGTAGGTGAGGTCGTCGTCGTTGAGCAGCACCAGGTCGGGCCGCCGGGCCCCGACGAGCTTCGGCACCTCGGTCAGCGCGCCGACCACGTCGAGCTCGACGCGCTCGCGGCGCTGCAGCGACCCGTCGGAGGCGCGGTCGTACAGGCCGATCGCCAGCCGGTGCGGCCGCAGGGCCGCGCTCGCCGTCGGCGGCGAGGACGCCGGCTCCTGCACTACGTCGAAGGTGGTGAACAGCCCCGAGGAGTCGGTCTCGAACCGGGGCCGCAGGGTGTTGGCGCCGGTGGTCTCCAGCCAGTCCGCCGACCACACCGTCAGGTCACGGCCGCTGGCGTTCTCCAGCTCGTCGAGCAGGTCGCGCAGGGAGGTGTTGCCGTACTCGTAGCGGCGGAAGTACGAGCGCAGGCCGGTGAGGAACTCCTCCTGGCCCACCCAGGCCACCAGCTGCTTGAGGACGGAGGCGCCCTTGGCGTAGGTGATGCCGTCGAAGTTGGTGCGCACGGCCTCCATGTCGGGGGCGTCGGCGACGATCGGGTGGGTGGAGGAGAGCTGGTCCTGCCGGTAGGCCCAGCCCTTCTCGGCGTTCGCGAACGTCGTCCAGCCGTTGGTGAACCGGGTCGAGCGCACCTGGGCGAGCACCGACATGAAGGTGGCGAACGACTCGTTCAGCCACAGGTCGTCCCACCAGCGCATCGTCACCAGGTCGCCGAACCACATGTGCGCCATCTCGTGCAGGATGGTCTCGGCCCGGCGCTCCCGGCGGGCCTCGGTGACCTTCGCGCGGAAGACGTAGTCCTCCAGGAAGGTCACGCAGCCGGCGTTCTCCATCGCCCCGGCGTTGAACTCCGGGACGAAGAGCTGGTCGTACTTGCCGAACGGGTACCGGTAGTCGAACACCCGGTGGTAGAAGTCGAACCCGGCCCTGGTGATGGTGAAGATCTCCTCGGGGTCGAGGAACTCGGCGAGCGACCGCCGGCAGTACAGGCCGAGGTCGATCCCGTCGTGGTGGTCGCGTACCTCGTGGTAGGGGCCGGCGACCAGCGCGGTGATGTAGGTCGAGACAACCGGCGTCGGCTCGAACAGCCAGAAGGTCCGGCCCTCGCCGGCCTCGGTGGTCGCAAGATGCCGGCCGTTGGAGATGCAGCGCCACTCCGACGGCGCCACCACCGACAGCTTGAAGACCGCCTTGAGGTCCGGCTGGTCGAAGCAGGCGTACATGCGGTGCGCGTCGTAGGTCTCGAACTGCGTGTACAGGTAGACGGCGGAGTCGACCGGGTCGACGAACCGGTGCAGCCCCTCGCCCGTCTTCGAGTACGCGCAGTCGGCCACCACCTCCAGCTCGTTGGCCTCCCGCAGATCCGTCAGCGTGATCCGGTCACCGTCGTGGACCTCGGCCGGGTCCAGCGCGCGGCCGTTGAGGGCCACCGTGCGCACGGCCGGGGCGGTCAGCTCGATGAACGTGGAGGCGCCCGGCCTGGTGCTGGTGAAATGCACCACAGTTCGTGACACGAACGTGGTGTCACCGCTGGTCAGGTCAAGGTTCACCTCATACGAGGACACGTTGAGCAGCCGGGCGCGCTCACGCGCCTCGTCGCGGGTGAGGTTGTTGGCTGACACACAGGTCCTTTCGATCCAGCGGCGGTGGACGGACGATGTCCGGTTGCTGCGCGGGCTCTGTTGTCTCCAGCCCGCCGGCCCGGGCCCGTCCGGTCCGGGACGAGGGGACGGACGTCCCGGCCTGGCGGGCCGGTCGGCGCGGCGGAGAGAGCCCGACGGCTTTAGCCAGTCTCCCACGCCTCCCGTGCTGGTCGTGCCGGCTCCACCCGGACCGGTCCGACGGGCGGTGCGCGACTGTCCAGCTCATCCGCTGTCGGGTTTGATTACGGGGGATTCGGTCAGCGTTCGCGGGCCCGGCGCCCGGATTGCCGGGCAGGGCGGCACGGGAGCGCGAGGCGACACGGAGTACAGGGCGGCACGGGATATGCAGGGCGGCGCAGGAACGAAGGTGGCACCGCGGGTGCTGGCGCCGAGCGGCCGGCACCGGGGAAGGGGCACAGCGGGTGACGGATTCGATCAGTGAGGCTCCTGTGACGGATCGGGAGCGCCCGTGAAGTGGAGGATCGGCCGCGGACGCCGGGCCCGTCCGGACAGCCCCGCGCCGGACGCGCGGGCACCGGCCACTTTGCCCCTGCCCTCGGGAGCCCCGCCCCCCGAGAGGCCTGCTGCGCGGGCGGCGTCCCCGGACAGGCCTGCTGCGCGGGCGGAGCTCCCGGACAGGCCTGCTGCGCGGGCGGAGCTCCCGGATACGCCTGCCGCGTGGGCAGGGGGTCCAGAGACGGCGTCCGGGGACGGCCCGGCTCCGGACGCGGTGCCGTCGGACGCGGCTGTCCCGCCCGCGGCCCCCTCCGGCGCGGCGGCGGACGCCGCGGCCGCGGGCCCTGCCGTGGGCCCTGCCGTGGGCCCTGCCGCCCCACCGGACAGCCCTCCCGGCCCGGACGCGAGACCCGGCACCCCGCCGCGCCCGGCCGCTCCGGCGGCGCCACAGGATGCGGCTCCGGCGGCGCCGCGCGCGGCCGCCCTGGCGGCGGGAGCCGCCACCCCGGCCGGAGCGGGTGACCCGCACGTTCCGGTACCCCTGCGGGTGGCCGCGGGATGGTCGTGGCGCCTGCTCGTCGTCGGCGTGGCGATCTATATATTCATGCTCGTCATCGGGCGCGTCCGCGTCGTGGTGATCCCGGTGATCGCCGGTCTGCTCATCAGCGCCATGATCTATCCGACGGCGATACGGCTGCGCCGGCACGGGGTGCCCAAGCTGGCGGCGTCCTTCGTGACCGTCTTCGGCTTCCTGATCCTGGTGGCGGGCGCCGGGGTGGGCGTCGGCTTCAACGCGGCCAACGAGTTCCCGAGCCTTTCCGACCAGGTCAGCCAGGGTGTGGAGCAGGTCCGCGACTATCTGCGGGACGGCCCGCTGCACCTGTCGCAGAGCCAGCTGGACGATCTCACCAACGACATCACCAGGACGTTGGCGAACAACCGGGGACGGCTGGTCTCCGGTGTGCTCTCCGGCGCCACGGTCGCCGCCGAGGTGCTCACCGGCATCCTGCTCACCCTGTTCACGACCTTCTTCTTCGTCCACGACGGCGACCGGATCTGGGACTGGATCGTGACCCGTTTCCCCCCGGGCACCGAGGAACGGGTCCGGGGCGCGGGGAAGGAGGCGTGGGCGACCATCACCGGGTACATCCGCGGGACGATGTTCGTCGCGCTGGTGGACGCGATCGGTATCACCATCGGCCTGCTGGTCGTCGGGGTGCCCCTGGTCGCGCCGTTGGCACTGCTGACCTTTCTCGGGGGGTTCATCCCGATCGTCGGCGCGACGGTGGCGGGTGTGGCGGCCATCCTGGTCACGCTCGTCTCCAACGGCCTGGTACCCGCGCTGGTCATCCTCGGCGTGGTGCTCGCCGTGCAGCAGATCGAAGGCCATCTGCTGCAGCCGCTGGTCATGCGGCGGGCGGTGCGGCTGCATCCGCTGGCGATCGTCGTCTCGCTGTCCGCGGGCGGGGTGCTCGCCGGCATCCCCGGAGCGGTCGCCGCCGTGCCGTTCGTGGCGGTGGTCAACAGGGTCGCGAGCTATCTCGCCCGATCCGGGAAGTAGCCACCCGCCCCTGGTGGTTGGGCCTGAGTGACCGATGAACCCGGGCCTTCCGGCGGCGCGGCACCCATGATCGTCCTGCCGGCGTGCCCGTTTCTGGTGATCAGGAGTGACTTGTGACCACACAGCCCGGGATCGAGACCGTGTCCACACGCCCGTCACCTGCCTCCGGAGCGCAACCGGGGCCTGCCGGCTCTTCCGGCCCGTCCGCCCCCGCGCAGGCCGGTTTCTGGTTCGACCCGAGCTGCCCGTGGGCGTGGCTGACGTCGCGCTGGGCGCTGAACGTCGAACAGGTACGGCCGGTGCGGTTCAGCTGGCACGTGATGAGCCTCGCCGTTCTCAACGAGGGCCGGGAGGACCTCCCGCAGCGGTACCGGGAGGGGATGAAGCGCGCGTGGGGGCCGGTGCGGATCAGTGTCGCCGCCGCGGCACACCACGGTGACGAGGTGCTGCTCCCGCTGTACACGGCGCTGGGCCGGCGCCGTCACCTGGAGAAGGCGGAGTGGGACGCCGACACCTTCGCCGCCGCGCTGACCGAGGCCGGGCTGCCCACGGACCTCGTGGACGCGGCCACCTCGGACGAGTTCGACGAGGCGGTGCGGGCCAGCCACCACGACGGCATGGACCGGGTGGGCCTGGACGTCGGAACCCCGGTGATCGCGGTGGGGGACACCGCCTTCTTCGGCCCGGTCGTCACCCCGTCGCCGAAGGGCGAGGCCGCCGGCCGGCTCTGGGACGGGGTGCTGCTCGTCGCCGGCACACCCGGCTTCTACGAGCTCAAGCGTACCCGGGACCTGCCCCCCATATTCGACTGATACGGCATCCGGCCGTTCGGCCGGGTGGCACTCGACCGTTCGGTCGGGCGCTGTCTGTGTTCGGCCAGGCGGGTTTCCGTGTTCGCCCGGGCGGTGTCGGCGGTCCGGCCGGACCGCCGTGCGCACCCGCCGGCCCGGGTGGGCGCCCGGCCCGGCGGGTGCGTTGTCCGCCTTTCCGGTGGGAGCCGGCATAGGGGGCGCGTGGGGCGGGCATCATTGCCACCCATGCGCGTTCATCTTGGTTCCGACCACGCGGGCTTCCACCTGAAGGCCTCGTTGATCACATGGCTGACCGAGCAGGGGCACACCCCGGTCGATCACGGGCCTGCCTCCTACGACCCGGACGACGACTACCCGCCGTACGTGCTCGCCGCCGCGGCCGCGGCCGCGGACGAGCCGGACGCCTTCGGCATCGTTCTCGGCGGCTCCGGCAACGGCGAGGTCATCTGCGCGAACAAGGTCTCCGGAGTGCGCGCGGCGCTGGTCTGGAGCACCGAGACCGCCCGGCTCGCCCGGCTGCACAACGACGCCAACGTGATCAGTCTCGGTGCCCGGCTGCACACCGTCTCCGAGGCCGTGGGTTTTGTCGAGACGTTCCTGCGGACGCCGTTCAGCGCCGAGCAGCGTCATGTCCGGCGGATCGGGATGATCTCTTCTTACGAGCGGACCGGTGACGTTCAGGTGCCGTCGGCGCCGCTGGCGCCCTGACGTCGACGCTGTGCCCGGCCGGTGTCAGCCGTCGGATCCGTCCACGGTCGCCGGCGGATGACCACGCTGCGCTCGGCGTCGGCCAGGTCGTCGGGGCCGGGGCGGGCGATGTCGCGGGCGCGCATCGCCGTCCCCGGGGGCAGCCGTGACCGGCCGGCGCCGATCAACGCGCGCAGGCCGGGATCGCCGGTGTTGCGGCGTCGGCCGGGCCTGTCCTGCTGGCCCTGCTGGCCCTGCTGGCCGTTGCCGGGGTGCTCCGGGGCGGCCCGCCGCGGGCCCGGCCCGTCCGCGGCCCTGTCGTTGTCGGCCTCGCCGTTGCCGGCTCTGCCGTTGCTGGGCCGCCCGCTGTCGGGGTGGCCGCTGTCGGACATGCTGTCGCCGGACGCGGCGTTGCCGGGGCCACCCCCGGAGCCGGGCCTGTCGAACTGACGGCGTTGCGTCATCACCTGTTCCTTCCCGCGGTGCCCCTCGGGGGGCGTCCACCGGATCCAGGGTGCTCCGGTCCGGGGCGGCCTGGCCAGGGTGACCGGGCCGTACCGTCCGCGCCGCGCGCCCCGGCCGGCCCGCGGAAGCCGGCGGATCTCATCTCCACGATACTTTCAGCGCAAAATGCGTCCACGTTTGCCGGGGGGAGCCGGACGAATTCCTGGCGGCGGGGTTCCCTATTTCCGTCCGGGGTATATGTCGGGGCGCGACGGTGAGCGGGGAGGTGGCGTGCCGGATGCGCGGGGAAAGATGACCGGGTATTGTCCCCGGCTCCCATGAGGTACCGGGAGAATCCCGTCGGCGGCTGTGCCGGCCGGAGCCGGGAAAGGCCGGAGCCGGGCCCGCCCGGAGCGCCTCTCGGCTGATCCGATGCCGGAGGTGTCCGTGAGCAGTACCGGGAACGGCCCAACGCCGTTGGACGGGTGCCTGCCCGGGCGGAACAGCCACCGTGTCGTGTCCGCTGAAGCGCGCGGTGCGGTGCCTGCCCGGTTTCCGGTCGTCACCCGGCCGGGGTGTGTCGACGGGGAACGGGTATCGTCTGGTCGCCGTCTGATATCGGCGGAATGTCACTGGCAGGCCGAAGGGCGAATGATTACGGCTTTTTCGTGGGCTCACAGGCGGCAGCGGATATGGCGCGTGCGCCGGATGACCGGAGGCGGCCGGGGCGCCGGCCGCACAGCGCCGGCCCGCGCCGGAGCCAGCCGGAAGCTCATAATGATGGGCCGGATCGCGAAAGCGGGCGAACGGACGATCACCACGGCGGAAGCCGTCCTCGGCTGGCGGCCCACCCACCAACGCCCGCCCACCCGGCCGGCGGGCGTTGGTGGGACAACCCCGCGGGTCGCGGCTTTCCGGGCGGTACCGTGCCTTCCCCGCCTGGGCGGGGAGCGGTCGTGGTGTGACGAATCGTGGACTGTCGGATGTGCGTCGGGGTGATGTCAGGATGGCGGGCGCGGGAAGGGAGCGCGCCTGCGGGAGGATGCCATGAGCGTACGCGTGGGGCGCTGCCGCCGCGTGGGCGGGCGGTCGTGCTCAGGGGCTGGTGTCCTGGCAGCGAAGCCGATGGCGATGCTACCGATTGTGAGGTTGCGGTGACGGTGTTCGGATCCGGTGTCGCAGATTCTCGGAGGTGTCCCAGTGTGCGGTCACACTCCGAGCGGACACGGACCGTGACCGTGACCGTGACCGCAGCCGCGGCCACGGCCGTCGGGGCGAGCCGGCCGCGGGTCCGGTGCCCGGCCCCCGTCGTGTGCCGTCCAAAGGTTCTGGCATGTCGTCCAGAGGTTTTGGCATGCTGTCGGCCGCCGGTCGGTGCGTCGTTAGCCGTCGGGCATGCATCCGGCGCGGCGTCTCACATCCTGACGGCCGGGCGATATCGCGTCGACGCTTCGGCCGGGCATCGGGCGGCCCGAAGTACCTCGAGATCGGCAGGCGGCCACAATTGCCTCTGTCGCTGCCGACCCAGCTTGGGAGTGACTCTTGGACCACGTTCCCGTCAGTGTCGTCATCCCCGCCTTCAACGAGGCACACCGGCTCCCGGAGGCGCTGCCTCGCCTGACCTCCGTGCTGGGCAGGCTCGCCGGCGCGGAAGTGATCGTTGTTGATGACGGCAGTACGGACCGCACCGCCGAGGTCGCCCAGCAGCTGTTGAGCGGGTTCCCGCGGTCGAGCGTCGTGAAGCTCCCCTGGAACTCCGGCAAGGGCGCCGCTGTCCGGACCGGGGTCGCGATGGCCCGGGGCGCGTCGATCGTGTTCATGGACGCCGACATGGCCTCGGACGTGAACGACCTCCCGCTGCTGCTCGCGGCCCTGCAGGACGCCGAGGTGGCGCTGGGGTCACGCCGCATCGGTGGCAGCACGGTCCGCTCGAACGGCCGGCGGATGGGCAGCTGGGCGTTCAACCAGATCACCCGGACGTTCACGGCGCTGGACGTCGCCGACACCCAGTGCGGCTTCAAGGCGTTCCGTCACGCGGAGGCGAAGCTGTTGTTCAGCCTGTCCCGCTCGACCGGCTTCGGGTTCGACGTCGAGGTCCTCTCGCTGGCGCGGTCGATGGGCTACCGGATCACGGAGGTGCCCGTCCACTGGTCGGAGATGGCGGGTGGGACGTTCCGGGTGAGCCGGCACACCCCGGCGATGCTGGTCGACGTGCTGCGGGCCAGGCGCTACCACCGGCGCCGGGTCGTGCCCACGCCCGTGCCGCTGGGCCTGCGTCCCGTCGAGGCGCAGCCGCCGGTTGTGCTCCAGCCGGTGCCCACGCCGCTGACGGTCGTCCGGCGCCCCGGCGTGAGCACGGCCCCGGCGGCCGCGGACGACACGCAGCCGTCGCAGGCCCCGGTCGCCCGGGTGATCAGTATGGGCACCGGCGCCCTGGTGGCCGGCGGCGCCCCGGCGGAGATGCCCGCCTCGCCGGCCATCCTCCCGGCGGGCCGGGACGCCAGCCGGCTCCCGGCGGGCCGGGAGAGCGGGCGGCAGCCGGCCCCCCGCGAGGTCGTCTGAAGGCGCCGTCGCGGCCCCTGGGCCCCGGCTGAAGCCCGGGACCCCGGCTGAAGGCTGGGCCCCGGCTGAAGCCCTGGGCCTGGCTGAAACGGGATCGGACCGGCTCACGCCAGCCCTCCCGCCGGGTTGCCGGCATGTCATGTTCCGGCTGTGGCACCGGATGGGTGCCGGACGAGCCGCCGGCGTCGCCACCGAGCCCGGCCGATACGGCAGGACCGCGCTCCGGCCGTGGCCTCGCAGGGCCGGCTGATGACGGCCGTGGTGGGCTGCGGGCCGGTGCGCGGCGAGCAGGACCGGGGCCGGTGCGCGGCGAACAGGAGCGATGCCGCTGCCCCTCCGTCCGGGCTGTGCTGTCGCGCTCGGCACCCTGCTTGATGATTTATTGTTTTTCATTGTTACTCTGTTGCCTCGATGGTCATTTTTGCACTATCTGTGAACGATAACGCACTTTACGTGCGACTCACCGTGTTTACGGGCTGAAAAATTGTTCGAATTTTGCTCTGCGGATGCCTGCTCTCGTGGCTGTTCATTCTGGTATTCATTCCGCTGTCTGTTTCGGTGCTGTGGTCACTGATGGCCGCTTGCCTGTCACCGGGGAGAATCCGGCGACAAGCGAGGTCTTCACCACTGTTTCCGGCCGGATCACATCAACGGCCCCGGCGGGCCGGAAACTGGGCTGCGTGGGGATCCGTCGTGGGGACGTGCGCCGCTGAACCGTTCTCCTGACCGGGACGGACGGGCAGGAAGAAGGAGGACGTGAACATCGACTCCCACGAAATGTGGCGGTCCGCGCTGCTCCCGGGACCATCCGCACCCGTGACCCCCGTGCCGCGCGCCGGATCGTCCATGCCGCCGGTATCGACCGGCCCGATCCAGGATGATCTGATCCCGGATCTGATCCCGGAACGCCCCTTCTCGGTGCTGGAAGATCTGATCGTCGCCTCTGACCGCAGGACCGCGCCGATCTCGGTCGGGATGATCGCTCGCACCCGTGAGATCATCGATCCGTTCATCCTGCGGGACGCGGTGATCGACGTCCTGATGCGCCATCCGATGGCCCGGGCGCGGATGCGCACGGGGCTGTCCGGCCGGCGGTGGTGGTTCCCGTACACCCCGGACGACGTGCTGACAGTGGCAAAAGGTGATGGCGACGACGACGTGTGGGAGATGTTTGCGGAGATCTGCTCGCGCCCGTTCGACCTGACCGCGTCCTGCCCGCTGCGGGTCCTGCACGTGCGGCTGCCCACCGGCGACGCGGTCGCCGTTGCCGCGCATCATGTCGCCCTGGACGGGATGAGCGTGGCGACGCTGCTGCGCGCGATCCTTCAGCGTTGCCCCGCCACCGCTGCGCGCGTGGAGGACGGCGCGGCTCCCGGGCCGGTGCGGCTGACCGGGCCGGCGTCGGCACGGCCGCCCGAAGAGCCGCCTGAGCCGGTCAGACCGGTGCGGCCGGCCACATCCACCGGTGCGCGTGGGCCGGTGCCCGGCCAGGCGGCGCCGGCACCGTTCCCGGTGATCCTCCGGCCGGCACCGGCCCGTGCGGTGAGCCGGCTCGTCTCCGGGCCGCGGTTGCCGCGACTGCCGCGGTTGCCCAGCCGGGTCGCCCCGTCGCCGGGGGGCCGGACGGACGGCCGCGCGCGTTACGAGAAGGCGCGTCCCGGCCAGGCAGCGGATGATCGTCACAGTTCCGCCTATGGGGTGTACTGCCAGCGCGTCCCGATCCCGAGGTCCGTCCGGACGCTGGTGGCGGATACGCCGGCCACGGTCAACGATCTTCTGCTGACCGCCGCGAAAGTGGCTGTCCAGCGGTGGAACGCCACGGCCGGGCAGCACACCACGACGGTCCGGGTACGCATGCCGGTCAGCCGGCGCACCCCGGCCTCGGGCGATACGGCCGCCATCGGGAACCACACCGGCGAGGTCCTGATCGTGACGACCCCGCGGGACCGCCGGGATCCCGCCACCCTGCTCGCCGCGGTGCGCCGGCAGACGGCGGTGGGCAAGACGGCCGGGCCCCCGCCGGTCGCCGGCGGCAGGATCGGTGGTGTCGTCCGACTGGCCGGTCCTGCCCGTCACGCACTGTTACGGGTAGGTGTGGGGCTGGCCCGGCCGTTGCTGATGCCGACGATCACCGTGACCAACCTGGGCCGGCTGGCCGGCCTGCCGGCGTCGGGCGCGCCCGGGCCGGACGTCACGTCGCTGCACTTCGCGGCGTTCGCCGGGCTGCCGCAGGGGCTGGTGATAGCCGCCGCCGGCTACCGCGGTGAGCTCAGCCTGACCTTCTGCTACCACCGCGACCTGTTCGACCGGGCCGCCGTGCGCCGCTTCGCGCAGGTGTACCGGACAGCCCTGGATGAACTGACCGGCCTCCCACTGTCAGAGGCAGCAGCCCAGCCCGCCGCCGTCGGGTGACGCGGACACCGTCCGCGGCGCTGCCCGGCAGCGGGTGCCACCGGCCGGAAGAGGAGACGGCAGGTGGTTCCGGTCGTTACCGCGGCGGTTCCCACCTACGGGTTCCGCGTCCGTAGGTGGGAACCGTTGTTACCGCGACGTTTTTCACCGACGGCTCTCGAGGGAGCGTCCGCCAGGGACGTGTCAGCCCACTGTAGTGATCATGGACGTGGTGGTTCCGCTGGTGGGCAGCGGGTCGGGCAGGGCGCAGCGGGTGGCGGCGATCAGCAGGTCCTCGCCGGTGGCGGCCCGCGTCTCGATCGGGCCGGTCACGCCGGCCCGGGTGAGCGCGGCGCGGGCGTCGGCGGGGGAGGCCCCGTAGAGGACCGCGACCGCCCGGCCGGGCCCGGCCGCCCCGGCCAGCCGGTCGGATCCGGCTTCTCCGGTCAGGCGGTACACCAGGTCGGTGCGGCGCAGGGCCGGCAGCGGCTGGGTGGGGGCCAGCGGGAACTCCGCGCGGGTCACGGGGTCGTCCGCGCGGCGTGGCCCGCGCCGTCGCCCGCCTGAGGGACGCCCGCCCGGCAAATCGCCCTCGGACGGGCTGCTCTCGGACGGGCTGCCCTCCGGCGTGCTGCCTCCCGGCGAGTTCTCCTCGGACGGCCGCCGGCCCGGGAGGAGCCGCCCACCCGGTCGGTTCCCGGCCGGTAGCCGGCCGCCGAGCGGGCCCCGGCCCGGGTGCGTTCCGCGGCTTCGGGCCGCCAGCCGGTCCATCTCGGCGGTCAGTACCCGGGCGAGCAGTTCGGCGGTGGCGTCCCAGGTGAAACCCGCGGCCCACGCCCGGGCCCGGGAGCGCCAGCGCGCCGCCGCGGCCGGGTCCGCCAGCCTGGCCAGGGCCGTGTCGATCGTCGCCGTGAGCGGGCCGGGCTCGTCCACCAGCCAGCCGGTGTGCCCGTCACGGACGGCGTCACGCAGCCCGGGGACGCGGAAGGCGACCGCCGGCACGCCATGGGCGTTGGCCTCCAGCACCGACAGGCCCCAGCCCTCCCCGTGGGAGGGGTTGACCGTCAGCCAGGCCGTCGCCAGCAGCCGGTCCCGCTCGGCCGCGTCGACATACCCGTGCCAGCGCAGGACCTCCTCGCCGACGCCCAGCCCGCGGGCGTGCCGCAGCAGCCGGTCCCGGTCGGGCCCGTCCCCGACCATCTCCACGACCAGGCCGGGATGGGACGCGCGCAGCGCGGGCAGCGCGTCGATGAGCAGGTGCAGCCGCTTGTGCGGGACCAGCCGCCCGACACAGACG
>NZ_CEVIVD010000060.1:28809-29701 GCF_982290655.1 Protofrankia sp. CiP1_Cm_nod3 | reverse complement strand
GGCTGGTCGGCGTCACCGCCTGGATGATCCAGGCTGGTGTCGTCCTGGATGCCGCCGTCCCGGATGCGCACCACCCGGCTGGCGGTGGCGGCGACCTCGGGCTCGTGGGTGATGAGCACGATCGTGCGGCCGGACGCGTGCAGCTCGCCGAGCAGGTCGAGCACGTCCTGGGTGGACGCGCTGTCGAGGTTGCCGGTCGGTTCGTCGGCGAGGATGAGCGCGGGGTCGGTGACCAGCGCCCGGGCGACGGCGACCCGCTGCTGCTGGCCGCCGGAGAGCTCGTTCGGGCGGTGGGCGATCCGGTCCCCCAGGCCCACCCTCTCCAGCGCCTCGACCGCCCGGACGCGACGCCGCGCCCGCCCCGTCCCGGCGTAGCACAGCGGCAGTTCCACGTTGCGCCACGCGGACAGGGCGGGAAGCAGGTTGAACTGCTGGAAGACGAAGCCGATCCGCCGGTTGCGGATCTCGGCGAGATCGTCCTCGGACATCCGGGCGACGTCCTCGCCGGCAAGGCGGTAGTGGCCCGAGGTGGGTATGTCGAGGCAGCCGAGAATGTTCATCAGGGTCGACTTGCCCGACCCGGACGGGCCCATGATCGCTATGTACTCCCCCTCGGAGATGCGCAGGTCGACACCGCGCAGCGCGTCGACCTCGATGGCGCCGGTCCGGTAGGTCTTGCGGACGTCGTCGAGTTCGATGACGGGTGCCGGGCCGGCCGGCGCCCCGGCGTGGAGTGCTCCGCTCTCGGCCACGGCTCAGCCCGCCCCGCCGCCGCGGACGCCCCCGCCGAAGCCGGCGCCACCGCCGCCGAACCCACCGCCGCCGCCGGCACCGCCACCGAACCCGGCACCGCCGCCACCGAAGCCGGCACCGCCACCGAACCCGCCGGCAC
>NZ_CEVIVD010000060.1:26790-28579 GCF_982290655.1 Protofrankia sp. CiP1_Cm_nod3 | reverse complement strand
CCGCCACCGAGCCCGCCGGCACCGCCACCGAGCCCGCCGGCACCGCCACCGAACCCGCCGGCACCGCCACCGAACCCGCCGGCACCGCCACCGAACCCGGCACCGCCACCGGAACGGCCGTTCGAGACCTCCCTGCCGCCACCGGCGCGTCCGGCGGAGGCCGTCTCGGGCAGCAGCACCATGTCACCGGCCGCCAGCCCGTCAGTGATCTGCGTGACGCCGCCGGAGCTCACCCCGACCGTCACCGCCCGGGGCACCTGCCGGCCCTCGACCAGTTGGTACACCTGCGCCCGGGCGCCGTTGTAGTGCAGGGCCGCGGTCGGCACGGTCAGGACGTCGGTGAGCTGCCGGACGATGATCTGCACCTGCGCGCTGGCCCCGAGGTGCAGCCCCGTCGGGGTCCCGGCGACGTCGATGGTGACCGGGTACACCGCGACGCCCGAGGCCGTCCCCGAAGCGGCCCCCGAGCTCTGGGCCGGCAGCAGGCCGACAGTGGTGACCGTTCCGGACAGCGTTGTGGTGGCGCCGTTCGGGACGACAACCGCCTGGTCCCCCTTCTTGATCTCGCCGATCTGGGTGTCGTCGACGTTCGCCGCGATCGTGTAGCCGTCCGAGCCGACCACCACCACCTGCGCGGACGAGGCCGACGCCGCGCTGGTCGAGGCGGAGCCCGCCGCGCTCCCGCCGCCGCCCCCGTTCCCGCCGCCCGTCCCGCCGGAGGCGGTCGTCCCGCCACCGGAGACCTGCTGGCCGACGGTCAGGCTGACGGCCGCGACCGTGCCGGCTATCGGTGAGGTCAACGTCGTCTGGGACAGCGCCTGCTGGGCCGCGGCCAGCGCGTTGCGCGCGGCGGTGACGGCCTGGTTGTCGGCGTTCACCTGCGCGTCGGACGCCCCGGCGCTGCGATCCGCGGACAGCTTGGACTCGTTGTTGGCCACGGTGGCCTCGGCCTGGGCGACCGAGGCCGCCAGCGCCGCCGAGTCGATCGTGGCCAGCGCCTGTCCGGCCATGACCTGCTGGCCGACGGTGACCGCGACGCCGGTGACCCGGCCGGACACCCCGAAGGTCAGATTGGCCTGGTGGGCGGCCTGGATGACCCCGGTGGCCGGAACCGTCTGCCGGATCGTCCCGGGGCCAGCCGCCACCAGCCGCGGGCCGCTGCCGCCGGCGGACGAGGAGACCGCCAGGCCGATCGTTATGGAACCCGCCGCGATCACGACGGCAGCCACCGCCGTGAGGGCAAGCGTCCTGCGCCCGATCCGTGGGCGCGCACGCCGTACCTGCATCCACTCCTCCGAAAGCCCCGGTGAACGGGGCGGATCCACCTGTGTCCCCGGTCGGCCGGAGAGCATACGATCACGGGTTTCCGCATGCCCGGACGGCCTGCCGGAGACACCGGAACAATCACGGCCGGTGCTGGTCGCGAGCGGTTCCCGACCGGGACCAACGTGCCTTGAGCCTCGCGGAGAAGTCTTGGTGTTTACTGAGGGAATCCGGTGGAATTCCTGATCGTGACTTTATCTGACGATGATATTCTGACCGGCGTCCGCTGGTTGTCGAATTGTTTGGCTGGCGCGTCCGCCAATGGAGGTTCCCGGCGACGGCGCGGTGCCGCGGCGGGCTCGCTCGCTGATCGCGGCGCGGGCCCGCGTATGTTCCCGCCGCCGGCCCGGCCTCGGCGGTCCGTCGCGCCGGACGCCGGCCGGGCGGGCGGGCGGCGGCAGGGACGGGGATGGGGCGGGTGTTCCCCATCGGCCTGGTTGACAACCATTCGGGTGTTGCCTAGCGT
>NZ_CEVIVD010000060.1:23804-26765 GCF_982290655.1 Protofrankia sp. CiP1_Cm_nod3 | reverse complement strand
GATGGGGATGGGGCGGGTGTTCCCCATCGGCCTGGTTGACAACCATTCGGGTGTTGCCTAGCGTCGAGGGTATGAGCCGGCATACCTATCTGGTCTGCCGCGCGCACGTCGACCTCCGTCGCGTGGCGAGCGCGCTCTGTCCATCCGCCTGATGCCGCCGCTGGATTCCCAGCGTGCCCAGGCCGTCCGGATACATGTACTCCTTCTTCATCCCGGGCTCCGCTGTTTCCCTGCTGGCAGGCGGCATCGAGAGGGGTGTCAGCCCTGACCAGGGCCTCGGGCCCCATCAGATTGATCATTTGCGGGACGGGCGACGTGGGTCCGTGTGTCCGCCCACCACGTGGGCCGTGACGACGTCCGCGCATCCGCGGCCCTGCCGAGTCCGCATGCAGCACCGCAGCCGCGAGGAGGTCAGCCATGCCGGCACGCAACCAGTCCCTGGCGTCGTCCATGACCGCGGTCCGCCCGGACCCGACCGGCACCGCCGCGGTGGTGCTGCGCGCCGTGTTGGATCACGGGCCGGTGGCGCGTACCCTCATCGGCCGCGCGACCGGGCTGAGCCCGGCCGTGGTGTCGCGGCAGACCGCTGACCTGATCTCCCTCGGGCTGCTGCGCGAGCTGCCGGCGCTGTCCAGCCCGCCGCGCGCCGGCCGGCCGTTCGTCCCCCTGGACATCGACACCCAGCGTCACCTCGCCTGCGGGGTGCACATCGCCGTCCCCAGCATCACCTTCGGCCTGGTGGACCTGCGCGGCCAGGTGGTGGCCCACGAGAGCGTGCCGCACCAGGGCGACGCGCACGAGGTGCTGCGGCAGATCAGCCAGTATCTTCCCGGCTTCGTGGCACGGCACGCCCGGGGCACCCGGCTGCTCGGGCTGGGGGTGGTCACCGGCGGATGGGTGGACCCGCAGCGTGGGGTCATCGTCGAGCACGGGCTGCTGGGGTGGCGTGACGTGCCGGTCCGCCAGGTGCTCGCCGAGACGACCGGCCTGCCCGTCCATGTGGACGGCCATGCCCGTGCGCTGGCGCAGGCGGAGATCATGTTCGGGGATCCGCGGGCCCGGCGCAGCCTGGTGCACCTGTTCGTCGGGAACGTCGTCGACGCGGCGATCGCCACTGGCGGCGAGGTGCACTGGGGCCCGCACGCCGGCGCCGGGGACGTCGCCCACCTGCCGCTGGCGGACAGTTCGGTGCGCTGCCCCTGCGGGCGGTCCGGCTGTGTGCAGGCCGCCATTTCGGAACGGGTCCTGCTGGAGCGGGCGGTCCGGGAAGGGATGATCGAGAAGCCCGACCTGTGTCTTCTGCTGGACGCGGCCCGCCGTGGCAACCAGCGCGTACTGGCGCTCTTCCGGGAGCGGCTGCGCGTCATCGGCCGGCTGGTGGCCCTGCTGCTGGACATGATCGATCCGGAGGTGCTGGTACTCACCGAGGCTGTCGCGATCTTCCTGCCGGACCTGCTGCCCGACCTGTACGAGCAGATCGCGGCGCACTCACGGGTGTGCGCCAGCCCCGAACGCACCGTGCTGCCCACCCGTTTCGGCCCGCGCACCCTTGCCGTCGCGGCGAGCGCGACCGTGCTGGACGCCGTCCACCGCAGCCCACGCAGCCTGTGCCCGGCCCCGGCCCCGGCCCCGGCCCGGGCCGGAGCCGGAGCGGGAGCCGGACGGCTGCCCGGCTGAGTTATTTTCACTCGAACGGTAAACATTGACCCGGCTGGCCGGCGGCATGATTATCGAAACATGAGCGACATCGGGTACACCGCGTCCCGGCGTACATCTCATGAATGTACGCCGCCGGCGTGCGCATCGTGCCGGTGCGCATTGCCCGGGTGTGCTGACCGTGTCGCCCGTCGCTGTTCTCCCGCATTACGCGACGTGCTGGCCCTGATTCTTTCGTAGGCGTCGGGGCCGTGGTTCCGTGGCGTTCTTCCGAGTGATTCAGGGCCCGCCGCGGGCTGCCGCCGCCGTTTGCTGTGCCACTCGTATCCCAGCTGTATGCCGGTGGCCGGCTGTTCTTTCCGCCAACCAGTCTGGAGCACGCAGCGATGACAAGTACCGTCCAGCGGCTGGGTATCGACGTCCGGCCGCTTTCCGGGCACACCGGAGCCGAGATTCACGGCGTCGACCTGAGCCAGCGGCCCGACGACGCCACGATCGCCGAGATCCGTTCCGCCCTGCTGCGCTGGAAGGTCGTGTTCTTCCGCGACCAGTCCATCGGCCACGCCGAGCAGATCGCCTTCGGCGCCAGGTTCGGTAAGATCACTCCCGCCCATCCGCACGAGGACGCCCCGCCCGAGGGCTTCCCGCAGATCCTGCCGATCGACAGCCGCCGTTACGAGAAGAAGTTCGGCAAGCGGAAGGTCACCTATGACAACGGCTGGCACACCGATGTCACGGCGCTGGTGAACCCGCCGGCCGGGTCGATCCTGCGCGCCGACATTGTCCCCCCGTACGGCGGTGACACCGCCTGGACGAATCTGGTCGCGGCTTACGAGGGCCTTCCGGAAGAACTGCGCAGGCTCGCCGACGGGCTACGGGCCAAGCACAGCTTCAGCCCCCGCCTGCTGGCCGGGACCCCCTACGGGGAGAAGATCGCGTCGAATCCGCTGGTGGCGGTGCACCCGGTGGTCCGGGTGCACCCGGAAACGGGTGAGCGGGCGCTTTTCGTCAGCCCGAGCTTCACCTCCGGGGAGAACGAGATCATCGGGTTCTCCCCGCGGCAGAGCCACCGGATTCTCGAGCTCTTCTACGAGCAGATCGCCCGGCCCGAGTACACGGTGCGGTTCCGCTGGAGCCCGGGTGACGTCGCTTTCTGGGACAACCGGGCGACCGCGCATCTGGGCCCGTCCGACCTGGGCCACCTCGACTTCGACCGCGTGCTGTACCGGATCACCCTGGAAGGGGACATCCCGGTCGGGGTCGACGGGCGGCAGTCGGAACCCGTGGCCGGGCAGCCCTTCCTCG
>NZ_CEVIVD010000060.1:0-23451 GCF_982290655.1 Protofrankia sp. CiP1_Cm_nod3 | reverse complement strand
CCGGCTGTCGGGCCACGGGCCCGGCGTGGGCGCAGCGCTATCCGGTGGCTATCCGGTGGACAGGTCCTCCGCGGGCACGGACGGCCTGGCCCGCCGGCCGGACAGCCGCGCCTCCAGGTAGGTCGCCAACCTGGTCACCAGGTAGTTGACGAGGATGAAGATGCCGCCGATGACCAGATAGGTCTGGATCGGGTTGTGCAGGGTCTGGATGGCGATCAGGGCCCGGCGCAGCAGCTCCTCGTAGGAGATGAAGGCCCCGAGCGAGGTGTCCTTGAGGATCACCACGAGCTGGCTGATCAGCGCCGGCAGCATCGAGCGGAACGCCTGCGGCAGCAGGACGATCCGCAGCGTCTGGCCGCGGGTGAGGCCCAGGGCGGCGGCCGCCTCGCGCTGCCCCTTCGGCACCGCGAGGATGCCCGCCCGGACGATCTCGGAGATGACCACCGAGTTGTAGGCGGTCAGACCGATCACGATGTACCACAGCGGCGGCAGCTTCAGCCCGTAGACCGGGAGAACCTGCGCCGCGAAAAAGATCGCGATCACCACGGGGACGCCGCGCAGCAGCTCGACCACCCCGACCACGGCCCACCGGTACCACCGGGCCGCGGAGATCCTGGTCGTCGCGATGAGCACCCCGAGCACCAGGGAGAAGGACATCGCCAGGCCGGCGGCGGTCAGGGTGTGCACCAGACCGCCGCCGAGCAGACGCCACAGGGCCGGGAAGTTCTCGTCGCCGGGGTTGAACAGCGGGCTCCACCGGCTGCCGTCGAACTGGCCGTTCGCCGCCAGCCGACGGACGGCCAGCGCGGCCAGCGCGGCCAGCGCGATGCCGGCGGCCACGCTGGCGACGGCGATCCGCCGGCGTCCCCTTGGACCCGGGGTGTCGTAGAGGACTGAGCCGCTCACCGGGTCACCCGTAGCCGTTTCTCCGCCGCCAGCACGAGCAGGCCGGTCGGGATGATGATGATCAGATATCCGATCACGACCCCGGAGTAGACCGGTAGCGCCGGTTCCCCCCGCGCGCCGTTGAGCGTGCTCGCCACGCTGTAGAGTTCGCCGCCGACCCCGAACGCGCCGACGATCGCCGAGTTCTTCACCATCGCGATCCCGACGTTGCCCAGCGGGGGGATGACCGCCCGCAGTGCCTGCGGCAGGATGACCAGCCGCAGCGACTGGCCGAAGGTGAGGCCGATCGAACGGGCGGCCTCCGCCTGACCGGCGTCCACCGCGCCGATTCCGCTGCGTACCGCCTCACAGACGAACGCGGCGGTGTAGACGGTGAGCCCGGCGGCCCCGAAGGCGAAGTACGAGCCGTTGATCCCCACTTCCGGCAGGCCGAAGGCGAAGGCGAACAGGACGATCGTCAGCGGACAGTTACGGACCAGCGTCACATAGGTGGTGCCCACGGCACGCAGGGGCGGCACCGGCGACACCCGGAACCCCGCGAGAACGATCCCGAGCAGCAGCGCCGCCACGGCGACCAGACCACAGATCTTCAGTGTTCCCAGCAGGCCGTCGGCGTACAGGCCTAGGTTGTCGGTGATGACATCCATGGCGGCTCCGGGGTGGCATCGACTCAGGAGACCGCGCGGCTCATCGGGGCCGCGCGGTCCACAGCGGTTACGAAAGGCGCGGGGGCCCGACGGTCAGGAGCAGGTGCCGAGCGTGGGCAGCGCCGGGGCGCTCCCGGCGACCTTGCCCGCCGTGGCCTCCCACGCCTTGGCATAGCGGCCGTCCGCCGCCGCCGCGGTCAGCTGCTCGTCGATGAACTGGCAGAAGGCGGTGTCACCCTTTTTGATGCCGATACCGTAGGGCTCGGTGGTGAAGGGCTTGCCGACGAGCTTGAACGCGCCGCCGCTGCTGTCCACCAGGCCCAGCAGGACGACGTTGTCGGTGGTGACGGCGTCGACCTGGCCGGTACGCAGCGCGTCCGCGCACTTGGAGTAGACATCGAAGAGCACGATGTTGGACGCGTCGGCGTATTCCTTGATTTTCTCGGCCGGGGTCGACCCGGAGACGGAGCAGACCTTCGCGTTCGCCGCGCGCAGGGACTCCGGCCCGGTGATCGTGGTGTTGTCCTTCTTCACCATGATGTCCTGGCCGGCCTGGTAATACGGGCCGGCGAAGCTGACGAGCTGCTTGCGCTTGTCATTGATGGTGTAGGTGGCGACGATGAAGTCCACCCTGCCCTGCTGGATCGCGCCTTCCCGCTGGGCCGACGGCGTCTCGATGAAGGTGATGTTCTCCGGGCCGATCCCCAGGCCGGCGGCGATGATTTTCGCGATTTCGACGTCGAATCCGTCGACCTTGCCGCTGAGGCCCTTCAGCCCGAACAGCGGCTGGTCGAACTTGGTGCCGACGGTGACCTTCCCCGCCTCGGCGAGCCTGGCCGCCGTGGTGCCGGTGGCGAAGGTGGGTTTCGCCGTGGTTTCGGCCTCGGTACCGGTCGTATCGCTCCCACAACCGGCGGCGGCGAGCGCGACGGTACCGGCGACGACGGCCGTCACCAGCCTCCGTCGCCGCCGTGGGTGCCGCTGAAGCGGCTGGAACGGATGGAGCTGGCTCAGCAGGCGTGGAATCCGCATGGTCGTCCTTTCGAGGGGATCATGTCGGCTGTGGACGGGGGAAGGAGAGGCGGGCCGGCTCACCGGTGAGCCAGCGCGGTCAGTGCGGGAGGACCCGGGCCAGGAAATCGCGAGCCCGCTGCGTCCGTGGGCTGTCGAAGAACTCCACCGGCGTGCCCTCCTCGAGGATTCCGCCGTCGGCCATGAACACGACCCGGTCCGCGGCCTGCCGAGCGAATCCCATTTCGTGGGTGACGACCACCATGGTCATGCCGTCGCGGGCGAGTTCGGTCATGACGTCGAGCACTTCGGCGATGTATTCCGGGTCGAGGGCCGAGGTGGGCTCGTCGAAGAGGATCACTTTTGGGTCCATGGCCAGCGCCCGGGCGATCGCGACACGTTGTTGCTGCCCGCCGGAAAGCTCGGCCGGATAGCTGCCGGCCTTCGCGCCGACGCCGACCCGGTCGAGCAGTTCCCGGCCTCGGCGCTCGGCCGCCTCCCGGGGGATTCCCCGGACCTTTGTCGGCCCGAGCGTGACGTTCTCCAGCGCGGTCTTGTGGGCGAAGAGGTTGAACGCCTGGAAGACCATGCCCACCTCGGCCCGTAACCGCGCGAGCGCGCGGCCCTCCTCGGGCAGCTGCCGCCCGTCGATCGTGATCCGCCCGGCGTCGATGGTCTCCAGCCGGTTGATGCAGCGGCACAGCGTCGACTTGCCCGATCCCGACGGGCCGATGACGACGAGCACCTCGCCGCTGTGGACGGTCAGGTCGATCACGTGCAGCGCCCGGAAACCGCCGAAGGACTTCTCGACGCCCTCCATGACGATCAGGGGTTCACCTCGCGCGCTCTTCGTCACGTGCAACCCTTCGGTCAGGACGTGTAACCCTTCGGTCAGGTTGAGCGGAACGGTAGCAGGTGTACTCCGCATGTCTCGGCGGTGTGTCGGATGTCGAATACCGCATACCCATCCGACCTTCATGATCATTATTGTGATGCTCGGCGGCCCCGTGGCGGGTGTGCCTCCGTGCGGCCGAGCGGATGCTGCTCGGAGAGCGTTGACGGGAGCTCGGATCGCTACTGTCAGTTATTGGCGGTAGCCGTATGGTCACTTCTGGTGTCCGCCCGCTTGCCGGCCGGCCTGTCGTATCGGTGTTGCCGGTATGTGACGACGATCATCAGATCGTTTCCGCTGGCAATCCTTGACATGATTATTACGCACCGCGTAAGTTCTACGCATCGCGTAAATCGCGCAGAACAAGAGCCTTCAGGGAGGCGTGCCGTGGCAACCGGGACCCGTCGTAAGAACACTCTCACAAAGTTCATCAGTGATGTCATCGACGACAGCAAGGACCTGGTAGACGACCTGATCGACCGGGCGAAGGACGTCGAGAACGACACCCGCAAGGCCGTCACCAACGTGGTCAAGGAAGAGGGCGACATCCCCAGCGGTGACGATCTTCAGGATCTCAAGAAGGCGCTCACCGAGCTGACCGCGAAACTCGACCAGCTTTCCGCGGTCAAGGGCACCGGTAAATAGCACTGACGGATTACGGGGTTGGTGTCGGATATTCGGCGCCAACCCCGTTGCTACGTTATGGGGCTTTATGCCTGCCATCGTCTTCGAGCCGTGGGTGGACGACACCGACACCGTGGATGTCGGGGTGCTGACCAGGCTCGGTCCGCATGTGACCCCACAGATATTCGACGTCGACGACCCCCACCTGTTACTTGTCGCTCCCCGTAGCTCCGTCAAGATACGCGCGTTACGGCGGGACGACCGGATGAGCGTGCTCATCCGTGCTGGCACGAAGTTTCTCGCGGCGTCCGGATACGCGTCGATCGTTGATCCACTCTCCCCGGTCGACCTGCTGTCCCCGGGCCGCCTGCTGCGTGCCCCGACGACCGTGGTCTCGTTCATCGGCCGCAACAACCGCCACCTCACCGGCATGGCGGCCGACCTGGGCCTGCGTACCGCGACCCTGCCCACCAGTCGGGTACTCGTCGAGCTCGACGTCGTCCGCACCATCGAAACGACGTCCGGAGGCGGGATCGTGGCCGCCGGGGACTGGCCCGAAGCGAACCTGCTTCTTACCGGAACACCCGAGACACGGATCACACCTCCCGCCGGGCCATGGTCCGCGGACGAGCGGCGGATCCTCGACGAACTCCTCGAGCATGCACGTCCCGTGAGCGTGGGCCTTCGGACGGCTGCCGGGCCGGTCGTGCTGCCCGGCACCTGGGAGCCGGACACCGCCCTTGTCCGGGTTCCGGCGGCGTTGGCGAGGCTGGTCGGCGTCACCTCCGGCGCACCGGTGTCCGTCACGGCCCACACCGGCGGTCACCGGCTCGACAGCAAACGAGGGGTACTGCTCCGGGGCGAGGGAGAGATCCGCCGAGACGGGACGGACATGCTCCTCGGCATCAGGAACAGCCGCGCGACGGTGTGGCGAGGCGACCGTTCGCGCACGGTCCGTTCGGAGTCATCCTCCGCGCGGGAGCCACAGCCGTAGCGTAGGTGGAAACCGCTGTGGCAACGGCTGTTTCCACCTACGAGCACGGAAGCCGTAGGTGGAAACAGCCATGGTGACGACCGAAACCACCTACGCCTTCCGACGGGAGGGACAGCATCCGCTCAGCCTGCTCGGCGTCGTCTGGCGAGCCAGGCTGCGGCGGCGACGGCCAGCAACATGTTGCGGTTGCTGCGTGTCCTCGCGTCGGCCCGGTCCTCCTGACGTGACCGGCGGGCCTGTACCGCGTTGACGTTGACAGTGAACTCACGGTTGGAGATATCTCGACCGAGAGTACGCAGTTGCTCGACGATGGACATCGACCCGCCCATCAGGTCGAGCACCAACTGCGCCGCCTGCTCCTGGGAGAGCAGCTCGCGGACGAGATCGAAGAGGATGTCCCGGAACTCCTCCTCGAAGACGTCGGTCACCGAGAGCTCGGGCGAGAGATAGCGCACCGAGCCCTCGAGATTGGCGAACGACTTGCCGAGCAGCGCGACCACCGGGCTGGTCTGGATACCGCGCCGGCTGGAGAACTTCAGGATCGACGTCAGCGCGACACCGAGGTTGAGATCCTCCAGGCTGGCGTCGGCGATGGTGGGCACGAAACCGCAGCAGTCGCTGACGAATGCCGGAATGTTGGCCCAGGAGCTGGCCCGGCCCAGCTCGATCCATGCTTTTGCCAGCCCATGACCGTCGTTCTGCGAGAGGGCGACCAGAATGCTCGCGAACGTCAGCGACTGGCGCCGGTCCATTCTCCCGACCATTCCCCAGTCGATGAGGTACGCCTTGCCGCCGGGTTCGACGAAGACGTTGCCGGGATGGGGGTCGGCGTGGAACATCCGGTCGACGAAGAAGCCGCGGTACATGAAGCTGAGCAGGTCGCGGCCGATCGCCTCGCGCTCGGCGTTGGTGAACTTGTCGCGGTTGGCGTCACGGATGGACGTGCCGGGTGCGAGCTGCTGCACCAGCACCTTCTTGGTGACGAAGATGACCTCGGGCACGGCGAGGTTGTCGAACCCCTCCATCGCCTCCCGCGCGGCGTCCATGTTGCGTGCCTCGACGCGGAAGTCCAGTTCGGCCTTCATGGCGTCGAACATGATCTCCATCATGGCGGTGAGGTCGAAGACGTCGTCGAGGTCGGGCACCCGTTTGGCGAAGAACTTCCCCAGCCGCTTCAACATGGCCATGTCGTCGAGCATCACCGGGGCGATACCCGGCCGTTGGATCTTGACGACCGCCCGTTCGCCGGTGCGTAGCGTGACGGCGTAGACCTGCGCGAGCGAGGCCGCGCCGAGCGGTTTGTCGACCTTGATGTCCAGGAAGGCGCTGCGCCAGTCGCGCCCGAGCTCCTCCTCCAGAATGGGCTCGAAGGTCTCGAACGGCGCGACGGAGACCTTTTCGTGGAGGTTCTGAAACTCGTCGATCATGTATTGCGGCATTATGTCGGGGCGGGTCGACAGCATCTGGCCGATCTTCACATAGAACGGGCCGAGTGACTCGAGCGCGTGCCGGATCCCCCTGGCCCGGGTTTTTTCGCGTTCCTCGCTGTCGGCGGAGTCGTCGCCACGCTTGCGACGCAGCCCCACCGCTCCGCTGATCTCCTGTAGAAGAAGTTGGGAGAGAACTCCCGCGACCACCCGGGCACGGCTGTCGCTCATGTCCTGATGCCGCCGTCGACGCCGAGAACCTGGCCGGTCACGTAGGATGACGCCGGGTCGAGCAGGAACAGCAGTACCCGGGCCACCTCCTCGTGTTCGCCGAGGCGGCCGGCCGGTACCAGGGACTCGGCCTCCTCCTGCAGACCAGGGAAGACATCGAACGACTCGTCGTGTAACAGGCCCGACTCGATGGTGTTGACGGTGATGCCGGCTGGCGCGAGCTCCCGCGCGAACTGTCGGCTGATGGTGAACAAGGCGTCACGTAACCAGGTGTGCGGGTTGGTGGAGCTCTTGCCGCCGGGCAGGGCGTTGAGCACGGTCACGATGCGGGCCGTCGCTCGCCCTGAGAGATGCGGCGCAGCCGCTGAGGTGAGATTGAACACACCGGACAGACTGCCCAGCAGGAGGCGCTGCCATTCCTGCGGAGACAGGGATGTCAGAGGCACCGCGTTCACGATGCCTGTCGCCTGCTGATTGCCGATCGTCGTGACCAGGATGTCGAGCCCACCGTGATGGGCGGCGGCCTCGGCCAACGCCCGGGAGCAGTCCTGCCAGGATGCCACGTTTCCCTGATGCGCCGACAACGGTTTGCCGCTGCGCTGTTCCAGGAACTCGTCGACTTCGGGGCGCCTCCGACTGTAGCCGACGGCCACGCGCGCCCCACGGGCGAGCAGTGCGTCGGTCAGACTGGCGCCAAGGTTACGCGTGCCGTCCGCCACGAAGGCTACTTTACCGAGGAGAGTGCCCTCGTCACCCATCAGGCGGCCGGGCCGGAGCGGAAGAGCAGCCGTTGCTTGCTCTGCCAGTGCTGGGCCGCCAGGGTCCCTATCCGGGACGCCATCGACTCGACATGTTCTTCGACGTGGTCGGGTAGCACGCGTCGCAGCTTAGAGGGATACCGGTGTCCGCAGTCGACTTCCGCGACATAACGCAGGCTGGTCTCGTCCTCGGCGACCGAGGTCAGGTCGAAGACCTGGGTCGAGAGCACGTCCAGGGAGGGCACGCGGATGGACCAGGTGAGCTGGTGCGGCGGGATCGCGGAGTCGATGTGGGCGGTCGCGTCGACGAGACGGCTCAGCGGTCCCCACGACAGCCGCACCTTGATGCGGTGGGCGCCGTCCTCGTCGACCTGGATCGGGCCGGAGATCTCCGGTGAACGCCTGAGGATGTCGTCCAGGCGTTCCAGTTCGGTCCAGACCTCCCCGATCGGCGCGTGTACCCGCACCGTGGTCTCATGATGCACCTGACCGTCTCCCCTTCTCAGTCGCGGCCTGGGATCGTACGGTTTTCATCGCCGGTACCGGGAAAGCTGTTGCCGCGCTGCCCCCGTAGGCTACGATGAGACGTCAAGCCATTATGGGATGTCATGCCGCCGCCATTGTCTCGCTTGTCGAGAGCGGACAGTAGCGAACCGGCAATAGCGGAGAGGCTCGCGGGTATGCCGGTCTGCAGACCAACCTTGTCCACCAGCGCGCCCTTGAGCGCGTCGGCCAGGACCTGGTTGGTACAGTCCTCGCCCGAGCCGTCACGGACAGCTCGGAACCGGCGACCGGCCTGGATGTCCTCGCGGATCTCGCTGAGCGGAATCCGCCGATGTTCGTTGATGTCGTAGAGGCTGCCGTCGCTGTCACGTCGCAGGCGGCGGTAGTGCCCCCGGGGCGGGCGTGGAGTACGGCGCTGATTCAGGCTCATTGGTCCACATTCTGCGCGTCCGAGCCTTTGCGAGCATCAGGGGGTGGCTTGGGGGAGACATGATCTTTCTGGTCGCGGTCTGCTGCCGGTTTCGCGGGTCGCGTGGTGTCAGCGTCGCTGATGAGCGCGGACACCACACGGGTGAGTTCGTCGATCTGTGCTCGTAGATCGCGCAACTCGTCCTGCTGCTCATGGCGGTCTTCGACGACGATCCGGGCGATGCGGTTCGGCATGCGGATCAGCTCGGCCAGGGGCAGGTCCGTCGAGTCCCGGTTGCTCAGCACCCGGCCGAGAAAGTGGGCTGTCATGTCGGCGCCGGTCTCGTGGTCCTCGACCCGGATGTTCTCGCCGTCGCGAATGAGCCGCTCGATCTGGCGGAGCGAGGTGAAGCGCCGCTCCACCGTGTCGTAGAGCTTGCGGTTCGCGTAACGCCTGATCAGCCGCTCGGTCGCACCATCATCCGAGACCGGCATGGCAGCCGCGTTCATCGATGGTCCATCCTTTGCCTCATGCTTGATTGTAAACATAAGATCAGGCCGGCGCCCTGGATCCGTCCAGAGCGCCGGCCTGATTGCCATGCGACAACTACTTGCTGCCAGCCTTGGTCTCGGCGAGCTGGTTCACCTTGGAGGTCAGCTCCGCGAGGGCCTTCTTGAGGTCCTGCAGCTCATCGCTGCTGGGGCTGTCGTCGTCGACGACGTTCCGCGCGGTCCTGCGCAGGTCGTCCTCAAGGTCGCGGCTGCGGTCGATGAGGTCGTCGACGAGGTCCTTGGTGTTGTCGACGATGTCCTCGATGAACTTCGTCAGCGTGTTCTTCCGCCGACGGGTGGTAGTGGCCATGCTGCCCCTCCTTCATGGTTGACGCTGTCCGGGCTGGTGGTGCGGTCCCGACGCCCCGTATGTCTTACGCATTGCGTAGATTTACGCAATGCGTAAGACATGTCAACCACTGCATTGGGGATTGTGGTATTGCTCACTCTGGGTGTTCGAGTTATACCAATTGGGTGTTTATGTACGGTCTGGGCCGTACTGCGCGGAGAGGCGTCGATTCGCTCGTCCGTACCCGGCCGCGCTGATTGTCCGGCCCTGTCGCGACTGGCCCTGTCGCGGCGCGGTTACCGCCGGCCCGCTCCCCGGACGGCGTCCGGGCGGCGGCGAGGGCCGCGGGGGAGCTCCGGCAGGGAGGCGGCGATGCCGGCCAGCACCCACGCCAGGCCCTCGTCGAACCTCTGCTGCGCATCGCCGTGGTCGGTCAGCGCGGACAGGTCCGGATCCAGCTCGGCGATCCGGGGAAAGTCGCCGGTGTCGACGAGAGTCCGCAGGTAGCTCTGGACCAGCTGCCGCTGCTCGGTGGCGTCCACGTCTCCCCGGGGCGGCCTGACCTGGTCGAGCCGTTCGGTGACGAGGTGCCCGACCGTGTAGGTGTCGACGGCCCGCAGAATGCGGATCCGATGCCGCTGGTCGATGTCGAGGCCGGCGACGGCGGCCAGGGACTGCTCCAGATGGCGCATGGCGTTGGGCCCCAGGCGCGGCCAGTGGCCTCTGGCCTTCACGATCCACGGATGTCGCAGGGCAACAGCGCGCGTTCGCTGGGCGATCGTCCACAGCGCGTCCCGCCAGTCGGCGGGCAGCGGTTCGGGAACGATGATGTCGGCCATTGCCTCGTCGGTCATCAGCTCGAAGAGGTCGTCCTTGCGCTGGATGTGCGAGTAGAGGCTCATCGGACGGGCGCCCAGCGCCGCCGCGACCCGCCGGATGGAGACCGCCTCCAGCCCTTCGGCGTCGGCCAGCGCGATCGCCGTGTCGACGATCGCCTGCCGGGTGAGCCCCGGTTTCCTCTCCTTGGCCAGGCGGGCCCACAGCAGGCCTGCCGGCGGCCGGTCGGCCCGCGGGGAGGCGTCCGGCGTCTGGATCGCGGCATGGCGGTCACCGGGCACGGGACGAGGGTATCGCCGGATCCGATCCAGCGATACTTCGTACGGTGAATCGATACGCCGTATCGCCTGGAAGACGCTGTACGGGTTGTCGATACAGTGTAGCGTCGGCCGTGGTCGCGTATCCGTCCGGCTACGTCGCGCCAGGGCGTTCCAGGCATCGACCGTCCCCGAACCGTTCCCGGAGGCTCGTGATGGCACAGACCCAGGCGTCCACCGCATCCGAGCGGCCGGACGAGCCGGACGAGCCGGGCGGGCCGGAGCCGGCGAAGGCGAAGCGGGCGGAGAGCGACCGGCTCGACCCGGCGCTGCTCCGGCTCGCCGGGATCATCCTGGTCGGTACGGTGGTCGTGCAGCTGGACGCCACGATCATCGCCGTCGCTATCGACACCCTGGGCCGCTCGTTCGGCGTCGGGATCTCGACGATCCAGTGGGTCAGCACCGGCTACATGCTCGCGCTGGCGATGGTGATCCCACTGACCGGCTGGTCGGTGGAGCGCTTCGGCGGCAAGCGGATGTGGATGCTGTCGCTGGCGTTGTTCCTCGTCGGGTCGGTGCTGTGCGGGATGGCCTGGTCAGCCGGCAGCCTGATCGCCTTCCGGGTGCTGCAGGGCATCGGCGGTGGCATGCTCCTGCCGCTGATGCAGACCATCCTCGCCCAGGCCGCCGGCCCGCGGCGGATGGGCCGGCTGATGGCCACGGTCGCCGTGCCCGCCCTGGTGACGCCCGTCCTGGGCCCGGTCATAGGCGGTGTGATCATCGACACCCTGAGCTGGCGCTGGATCTTCCTCATCAACGTGCCGGTCTGCCTGGCCGCCCTGCTGCTGGCCTGGCGGGGGCTGCCCGACATGCGGATCCCGGGCCGGCATCCGCTGGACATCCGTGGGCTCGTGCTGCTCTCCCCGGCGCTGGCGGCGGTCGTCTACGGTTTCTCGGCGGCGGGCAGCCGGGGCAGCTTCACCGACCTCGAGGCGGTCGTCCCACTGGTCGCCGGAGCGGCCCTGCTGGTCCTGTTCGTCGCGCATGCCCTGACGAGCGAGGCGGAGCCGATCATCGACCTGCGGATGTTCCGCAGCCGGTCCTTCACCGGCTCATCCGGGATCATGTTCCTCTCCGGGATCGCGCTGTTCGGCGCGATGTTCCTGCTCCCGCTGTACGAGCAGCAGGTCCGTGGGCGCAGTGCGGCCGAGGCCGGGCTGCTGATGGCCCCGCAGGGAATCGGCATGATGATCGCCATGGTTGTGGCCGGCCGGCTCGCCGACCGGGGGGCCGTCCGGCCGCTCGCCATCACCGGCCTGGTGCTCAGCGTGCTGGGTACCGCCGCCTACACCCAGGTCGGCACCGGCACCAGCGAGTGGCTGCTCGGCGCGTCCCTGGCCCTGCGCGGTGTCGGGCTGGCGGCGGTGATGATCCCTGTCATGTCAGCGGTCTACCACGGCCTGCACCAGGACGAGATCCCCCGCGCCACCTCGGCGGTGCGGATCTTCCAGCAGGTCGGCGGCTCCCTCGGCACCGCCGTGCTCGCGGTGGTCCTCGCCCACGGGATCGCTGACCGGGGCGGATCCGCCCGGGTGGACGCGGCCGGGCTGGCGGACGCCTTCGGGAACACCTTCTGGTGGACGCTGGCGCTCACCGCCGCCGCGGTACCGTGCGCCTTCCTGCTACCCGGCCGGAGGACGGCCGTCCCCTCGCGGCCGGCCGTCCCCCCGCAACCGGCCGTCCCCGTCCAGGGGAGCGATCCGGTCAGTGCAGACGCAGCGCGGCGGAGCTCGTGACCACCCGCTCCCACTCCTGCGCGTCGACCGGCGGGGTGGCCAGCGGCCGTGGGCCGTCCGGGCGCAGCCCGTCGAGGAGCAGGTCCAGATGGCGGCGCCACACCATCGGCGCGACCCGGTCGGTCGCGTCGACCAGGCTGGTCACCGTCCACAACAGGACGGAAATATCACGGTAGGTGACGTCCGGGCGTAGCCGGCCGGCCTTGCGGGCGGCCTCGAGCAGGCCGTCCACCACCCGGTGGATCTCCTCCCGCAGCGGCCGGCCGAGGGCCGAGTCCCACAGCCGGCTGTTGCCCCTGCCCTCGCTGGCGTGCCGTTCCACCAGGGTCCGCACGAACGTCTCCAGGCGCTCGCCGGGCTCGCGGTGCTCGCCGGCGGCCCTGGCCAGGCCCAGCATGCGCTCGAGGTAGGGCAGGGCGACCGCGTCCAGCAACGCGCCCTTGGTCGGGAAACGGCGGTAGACGGTGCCGATGCCGACTCCGGCGCGGCTGGCGACCTCCTCCATGGTGAAGGCGGGACCGCGCTCGCCGTACACCTCGGACGCCGCGGAGAGCACCCGTTCCCGGTTCCGCGCCGCGTCGCAGCGTAGCCGTTCCGGCGCTGTCGTCTCTGACAGCGCGGGCACGGACGAGGTTTCCGCGGTCCTGCTCATGACGACACGGTAGTAGTGTCACGCGGCGAACACAGCCGCTAGCAGGACTGTGTGGTCGCCGGAGCACCGCCGCGCGGCTCGGGCAGCGTCATGTTCCTGGCGGCCGGAGCCTCGCTGGCCGGGGTGCCGGTGGGCTGCCGGCGTAGCGGCACGATGGCGGCCGCCACCGCGGCGGCAACCATCGACACGGCCAGTACCGCGAAGCTCACGCTGTAGCCGTGCTCGCTCGGCAGCCCGCTCGCCAGGGCGCCGGAGGCCAGGATGCTGGTGACGACCTGGCTTCCGATCGACCCGCCGATGGTGCGGATGTTCGCGTTCATCCCGGTCGCGGCCCCGGTCTGGCCGGCCGGGACGGCCTCGATGATCAGGTTGGACATGGACGAGAACGCAAGCCCGATACCGAGGCCCTGGATGGTCGTGGCGACGAAGAACTCCCAGGGCTCGTGGTGCGCCACCGAGAGCATCAGGAACGGGACCGAGGCCAGCAGGGAACCCACCACCAGCGGCTGCTTGGCCCCGCGCCGGGCGGTGATCCGGCCGATCAGGGAGCTCATAATGATCATAGCTATGCTGCTGGGCAGCAGATACAGCCCGGAGACGGTGACCGAGGCGTCGAAGCCGTAACCGGCCTCCGGGGGCGCCTGCAGGAACGGCGGGATGACGATGAAGGTCGAGTACATTCCGACGCCGAGCAGCAACGCCGCCACGTTGGTCCACCACACGGCCGGGACGCGCATCATCGTCATGTCGATCAGCGGTACGGCGGAGCGTTCCTCCACCTGGATCCACAGCACGATCAGCACCACGGCCGCGCCGAACAGGCCCAGTGTGCCGCCGGACGTCCAGCCCCAGGCGCTGCCCCGGTTAAGCCCGAGCAGCAACGCGACCAGCCAGCCGGACAGCAGTGCCGCGGCCGGGAGGTTGACCCGTCCCGGGCTGCGCACCGGGGACTCCGGGATGAACAGCGCCGTTACCAGGGTGGCGAGCGCCGACATGATGAGCGGGATCCAGAACAGCCAGTGCCACGACAGGTGGTCGACCACCGGCCCGGCGATCACTATGCCGAGCGCGCTGCCGATACCGAGCATCCCCGACATCAGCCCGATGGCGCCGGGCACCCGGCGGGCCGGGAACTCGTCGCGGATGATGCCGAAGGACAGTGGGAACAGCCCGCCGCCGATCCCCTGGACCACCCGGGCGACGATGAGCACGCCGACCGAGCTCGTCAGCGCGGCCAGCAGCGATCCGGCGGTCAGCGAGGCATAGACGACGACGAGCATCTTCTTCTTGCCGAACATGTCGCCGAGGCGGCCCAGGATGGGTGTCGCGACCGAGGCGGACAGCAGGTAGGCGGTGAGCACCCAGGTCACCGTCGTCTGGGAGGTGTGCAGATCCCGCTGGACGACCGGCAGGGCCGGCAGCACCATCGACTGCAACAGTGTGTAACCGGCAGTACCGAGTGTAAGCGCGGCAAAAGTGATGGCGACCTGCTGGTCGCTGCGTTCTGTGGACATGGGCCTCCGTCCCGGACAAGCGGAATTGCCCTCCGGATCGTAACAGTTAAGTGGAGTTTGATTCCGCTTAATCGTCCGGTCACCCGGCGGCCCGAAGTCGGCCCAGCCGCTGGCGGCCGAGACTGCCGCAGCTCGCCGCAGGCGCCACGCGTGGCCGCTTCACGCCTCATCCGGCGTCGTGGCTGGTGTACTGGTTGCTGACCGGCCCTGACCGATTACGATCGATCATGTATGGTCGCCGTCAGTCGTGGGACGGCGTACGCTCCGCCAGTGCGGCGGCGAGCAGGAGGCGCAGGGCCGTGCGTTCCTGGGGGTTCAGCGTGTCGAGGATCCTGTCCTCGACGGCGTCCATCCCGCGTTCGGCGGCCGTGAGGGCGCTGCTGCCGGCGCGCGTGCGATAGACGAGGTGGCGCCGGCGGTCGGTGGGATCGCGCCGGCGTTCCACCCAGCCCGCGCGCTCGACCTCGTTGAGGAGCAGCACGAGGTTGTTCGCGTCCAGGCACAGCACATCGCCGAGATGCCGCTGGGGGACACCGGTGTCCTCGCTGAGATGGTTGAGGATCACGAACTGCTTGAGCGTCATGCCGAGCACGTCGTCGGTGGCCTCCCGGTACACGCGCCGGGCGAGGCGTGTCAACAGGACGATCAACCCTGAGGTGGTTGCGGCGACGCTCATGATTCCAACGATCTTATCATCGTGGTGTCAATATTGATTCGTTGATAGTCAACGGTATAGTGACTATTCCATGAGCGACATCATCGTTCCGGCTCCGGTCACACGCTCCCGCTCGCGGCGGCGATGGCTCGCCCTGCTCGTTGCCCTCACGGCGCAACTAATGATCATTCTTGACTCCAGCGTGGTGAACGTCGCGCTGCCCGTCATTCAGAACGACCTGCGCTTCAGCCAGGCCGACCTCACCTGGGTCGTCAACGCCTACATGATCAGCTATGGCAGCTTCCTGCTGGTCGCCGGCCGGCTTGGCGACCTTGTCGGCCGGAAGAAGGTCTTCCTCGCCGGCATGGCGCTGTTCACCGCCGCCTCGGCCGCCTGCGGGCTCAGCGACGGGCAGGAGTTCCTGATCGCCGCCCGTTTCGCGCAGGGCCTGGGCGGAGCGCTGGCATCGGCGACCATCCTCGCGTTCATCGTCACCGACTTCCCGCAGCCACATGAGCGGGCCCGGGCGATGAGCGTCTACCTGCTTGTCACCGTCAGCGGCGGTTCGCTCGGCCTGCTGCTCGGCGGTCTCCTCACGCAGGCCCTGGGCTGGCACTGGATCTTCGTCATCAACATCCCGATCGGCCTGCTCGCGTTGCCGGCCGCGGCCGTGTTCATCTCCGAACGCCCCGGCAGCGGCCTGCGGCAGGGGGCCGACCTGCCAGGTGCCGTCCTGGTCACCGCGGCGACGCTGATCGGCATCGACGCCATCGTGCAGGCGGCCGAGTACGGCTGGCTCTCGGGGTACACCCTTGGCCTCGGCGCGGTCGCGGTCGCGCTGCTCGGCGCATTCGCCGTCCGTGAGTCGCGCACGTCGAACCCGCTCGTTCCGGTACGGATCCTGCGGCTGCGCAGCCTCATCGGTTCCAGCGCCGTACGCGCGGTCGTGGCCGCCGGCATGTATGGGGTGTTCTTCTTCGGGGCGCTGTACCTGGAACAGGCCCTCGGGTACGACGCCGTCCACACCGGGCTGGCGTTTCTGCCGCAGACCGTCATGGTGGCCGTGCTCTCCGTCGGGATCACCGCCCGGCTCGTGTCCGCCTTCGGACCCGAGCGGGTCCTCATCTCCGGGCTGATTTCCATGATCGCTGGACTGCTGCTGCTCGCCTGGTCGCTCGGGGGTGAGCGCGTCGACTACTTCCCGGGGCTCTTCTTCGCCTTCATCCTGGTCGGGCTGGGGACCGGCGCGGTTTTCATGCCCCTGCTGACCATGGCCGTGGCCCAGGTCGCGCCCGCCGACGCCGGCCTGGCCTCGGGGATCGTCAACGTCTCCATGCAGATCTCCGCCGCGGTCGGCCTGGCCGCGCTGGGGACGCTGTCCAGCAACCGGACGGCCAGCCTGCTGGCCGACGGCCACAGCCAGCTCGCCGCGTTCACCGGCGGCTGCCGTCTCGGGGCGCTCACCGGCGCGGGATGCGTGGCGTTCGGCCTCCTGCTCGCCGTCACCGTGCTGCGCGCTCCCCGGAGCGGACGGAAAACCGCGGGCATCCCGGCCCAGCAGGCCAACGAGCCCACCCTGCCCGAACAGCCGGTCTCGTCATCGTGACGGTTCTCGTCCTTGCATCTCGTCCTCGTATTTCGTCCGCGCAGCTCGTCATCACGGTCCTCAGCTCCGTGGCTCTCATCCCCACAGCGCCCGGGCGACGGCCGTCCCGAGGACGGCGGCGCCGAAGGCGGCGAGGACGCTGCCGGCAACGTTCGCGGCGGCCAGCAGCCGGGCGCCGTCCTGCGCCAGCCGCAGCGTCTCGTAGGAGAACGTCGAATAGGTGCTCAACGCCCCGCACAGCCCGGTGCCGACCAGCAGGCCCACCCGGGCGGGGGCGGCGCCGGCCAGCACCGCCCCGCCGACCAGGCCGAGGACGCCGCTGGCGACCACGTTCACGGTGAACGTGCCCCAGGGGAAGAGCGTGTCGTGGCGGGCCTGCACCGCCCGGTCGGTCAGGTAGCGCGCCGGGGCGCCGACCATCGCCCCCGCGATCACCAGTAACCAGCTCACCGGTCCGCCGCCCGGCCGGTGTAGCGGATGACCTCGACCTCGTCGATGATCACCAGGCCTTCGGTGACGAGCTCGTCCAACTGGGGCAGGAACGCGCGGACCCGTGGCTCGTCGTCGACGATGACCACCGCCGTCGGCAGGTCCTGGCTCATCGACAGCAGCCGGGTGGTGTGCACGACGGAGGAGGCGCCGAATCCCTCCAGGCCGCGGAACACGCTCGCGCCGGCCAGCCCGGCGGCATGGGCGCGATGCACGATCTCGGTTGCCAGCGGACGGTGATGCCACATGTCGCCCTCGCCCACGAACACCGTCAGCCGCAGTGCCCGCCCGGTCAGCCTCATCGCTTCCACCTCACTATCCGTGATGGTCCAGAGTGGTCGTCGGCGGTCGTCAGCGGCCGTTCCAGCGCACTGTCAGTGATCGTCCCGCCGTGGACGCCAGCCACACGGCGCCCAGCGCCAGCGCCGCGGTCGACGTCAGGTAGGCCAGTGCCGTCCCGGCCCGGCCGGCGTCGACGAGCCGCTCGGCGTCGACCGCGTAGGTGGAGAAAGTCGTGTACCCGCCGAGGACACCGGTGCCGAGGAAGGGGCGTAGCAGCGGATGCGCCGCGGGCAGCTCGGTGATCGCCGCCATCAGCAGGCCGATGGCGGCGCACCCCGTGGTGTTCACCAGCACCGTCGTCCACGGGAAGGCGCCGGCCGGGGCCGGCCAGAGCAGCGATGCCGCGTAGCGGGCACACGCCCCCGCCGCCCCGCCAAGCGAAATTACCGTCAGTAATAAAAATAGCCCCTGGCGCGGCTTCGGGTGTGGCGCTGGAATGTACGAATCCACGCCAGGATCGGCGGATTTGACGACTTTCCGTGATGGGGTGCTGTCCATACGCGCCTTCCTGGCTGGATAGCCTCCTATGCGGCCGGGTGCCACCAAGGTGGACGCCTCTACGCTTGTCGTTCCCGAACCCGCCGGAATCGGAGCATGCCCTGTGTGGACATACCACGACGCCCGATCGTCACGGGCGTTGCGCCTGGTGGTCATCGCCGCGTTGTGGCTCGGCGTGGTCGCGGCCTGCGGCGAGGAAGCCGGGCCGTCCGAGCCCGCCCCGCCCCCGGCGCGGGCTTCGGGAGCGGCGGCGAGCCCGCCGTCCCCGCGGTCGCCCCCGCCGTCGTCGACCGCCGTCGGCGGGGGCGGCGGGGCACAGCCGGTGAACGTGTACGCCGCCGCCGGGGCGAACCAGCTCAGCCCCGCCGTCCGCGGGGCCAGGCAGCTCGTCTATGTCCCGAACAGCGACAGCGACACCGTGGACGTGATCGACCCGGCGACCTTCCAGGTGGTCGACCATTTCGTGACCGGTGGCACTCCGCAGCACGTCGTCCCGTCGTGGGATCTGTCGACGTTGTACGTGACCAACAACACGGGTAACAGCCTCACCCCGCTCGACCCGGCCACCGGGAAGATAAAAGGGCCGAACATCCCCGTCGCCGACCCGTACAACATGTATTTCACGCCGGACGGGAAATACGCGGTCGTTGTCGCCGAGGCGCTGCAGCGGCTGGACTTCTACGACCCGAACACCTGGGAGCTGCGCACCCAGGTGAAGGTCGACTGCCCCGGCGTCGACCATGTCGACTTCGCCGCCGACGACTCCTTCTTCGTGGCCACCTGCGAGTTCTCCGGCAAGCTGGTCAAGGTCGACCTGCGGACGCTGTCGGTCGTCGGCTACCTGGTGGTCGGTGGCATGCCGCAGGACATCAAACTCGATCCGCGGGGCGAACTGCTCTACGTGGCCGACATGATGGCGGACGGCCTGCATATCATCGATCCGGTGCGGTTCCAGAAGATTGGTTTCCTGGCGACGGGCAAGGGCGTGCACGGCCTTTACCCGAGCCGGGACGCGACCGTGATGTACGCGTCGAACCGCGGCGAGGGCTCCATCTCCGTCATCGATTTCGCGACCCGCCAGGTCCGGCAGAAATGGCAGCTCCCCGGCGGCGGCAGCCCGGACATGGGCGGGGTGTCCGCCGACGGTTCGGTGCTGTGGCTGACCGGCCGCTACAACAGCGAGGTCTACGCGATCTCCACCAGGGACGGCGGCCTGCTGGCCCGCATCAAGGTCGGCCCCGGCCCGCACGGCGCCTGCGTCTGGCCCCAGCCCGGCCGCTACTCCCTCGGCCACACCGGCATCCTGCGCTGACGCGGCCGGCTCGCGAGACGGCCGTCGCCGCCGGGAAAAACCGGGAAAAGCCGAGAAAAGAACGTGTAGTGGACGGACGAGGTCACGGGGTGACCGACGCGGCGACGGGCGGGGTGCGCAGGGCGTGGAGGGTGGGGAGCAGGGTGGCGGACAGGGTGAGCGCGGCGGCTGATCCGGTCACCGCCAGGTAGATCCACAGCGGGCCGTGCGGCAGCGGCGAACCGCTGACCGCGAGGCTGAACGGCACCAGCGTGGTGATCGACACCAGCGTGCCGAGCATGATGCCGCCGGCGACCACCAGCACCGCCTCGGCGCTCATCATGCGCAGCACCTGGCCGTGGGTGGCGCCGGTCAGGCGTTGTACGGCGAACTCCCCACGACGTTCGGCGGTGGCCACGATCAGGGTGTTGACCAGCGAGAGCACCGTGTAGCAGATAATCATGAAGGCCAGCAGGTAGTTGATCCACATGCCGGTCCGCTCCTGCTGCGCGTGCGCCGAGCGCAGGGCGTCCTGGCCGGCCGCACGCAGGCCGGGATGGCCGGCGGCGAAGCGGGTGAGGGCCGCGAGGAGCGTGCCCGGTTCAACGTCGGGGGCGGCGCGTACCAGGATCTCCTGCGCCAGGCCGGTCCTGGTGTGCGGGGCGACGAGTTCGGCGGGCGCCAGCATGGTCTCGAACCCGTGGCGCGCGGTGAACAGCGCGACCACCTTCGCCGCGACCCTGGTGTTGTCGCCCAGCCACAGGGGCACGGTGTCACCGAGCCTGTAGCCGAAGTGCCGCGCGCTCGTCGTGGCCAGCGCCACCGTGTCGCCACGCATGTCGGCCAGGGTGCCGGCGGTCAGCGCGACCGGTGCGGTGCGGTCCGCGCCGTCGGCGGTGATGCCCCGCAGCGGCACGGTCTCCCGGTAGCCGGTCTCCGCGACCTCCTCGCTCTCCAGGTAGCCCTCGCTGTTCACCACCGCGCTGGCCTGGCCGACACCGGGCAGCGTGCGCACCGAGCGCACCAGGTCGACCGGGAAGCCGCCCGCGGTGGCGGTGAGCGCGGCGTCGGCGCGCAGGTTCTCGGTGTAGGCCCGGTCGGCGGCCGCGGACTGGGACGTCTGGAGGTACAGCAACGAGGTGGCCAGGCCGGTGGCAAGCATGACCGGTATGATCATGCCGGCTGTCCTGACCCGCCGTGTTCGCGCGTTGAGCAGGGCGAGATGGCCGGCGAGCCCGCACATCACACGAAGCGGTACGTACAGCACCGCTACGATCACTCTGGTCAGGCCGGGGCCGAGCAGCGCGAAACCGGTGGCCCACAACATGGCGGTCGGGCCGGCGGTGCTCGCCGCGACCGGGCCCTTCATCACCAGCGCGGTCACCAGGGTCAGGGCCATCCCGCCGGCCAGGAACAACACCGCGAACAGGATGCGCGGCCAGCTCACCCAGCGCCGCCGCAGGCCGGCCTCGACCAGCGCCTCGGTCGGCCGGGTGCGGGCCGCGGCCCAGCCGGCCGCCCAGGCGGCGAGCAGCGCGGTAGCACGCTCACCGCCGAGCCGGCCAGCGTGGGCACGAAGCCCTGGTGGAACACGATCGCCGGGGTGGCGACACCGCCGTCGGTCAGCTGGCCGAACAGGAACCGCCCGACCGGCTCACCGAACGGGTAGGCGGCCAGGGTGGCCAGCAGGCCGAGGACCGCGGTCTCGCCGAGCACCAGCCGGCGCAGCTGGCCAGGGGTGCAGCCGATCGCCCGCAGCAGCGCCATCTCCCGCTGCCGTTGCTGCACGGAGAGGCCCAGGATGCCGGCCACCACGAAGACGGCCACCAGCACCGCGAGCCCACCGAACACGCCGGCCAGTACGATCATCGTCTCGCCGCCGTCCGCGGCGTCGGCGAACTCGGCCAGGCCGCGCTCGTTCCCGGTCAGCAGTATCGCGGGCGTGTCCTTCAACGCTGTTGCCAGCGCGTCGCGCAGCTGCCCGCCCCGGACGCCCGGCGCGGCCAGCACGCCGATCGCGTCCACCCGGTCGGCCGCGGGCACGATCCGGGCGACGTCGGGCTCGGCGAAGAACAACGCGCCCGCGGCCGGCCGCTCCGTGGACACCACACCGCTGACCCGGAACCGTGCGGGGACGCCGCGTACCACGACGTCGACCTGGTCGCCGACATGGACGCCGGCCCGTGCCGCGGTGGCCGCGTCCACCGCGACCTCGTGTTCGGCCGGCGCGGCGCCGTCGCGGACCCGGTATCGGCCGAGCGCGCTCGACGCCCAGGCGTGCCCGATCCGCTGATCGCCGTCGGTGACCGGTGTGCCGTCGCGCAGCGGCGCGGCGGGGAACGAGAGGTCCGGCACGGCATCGGCGACGCCGGGCACCGACCTGATCCTGGCCACCAGCGCGGCGTCCAGCCGGACCGGTTCCGGGTGCGACTGGTCGCCGGTGACCACGACATCGGCGGCGACCAGCCGCTGCGGCGGGACCGCGGTACGGATCCCGGTCTCCATGAGGCCGCCACAGGCCATCACCAGCACCGCGCCGAAGGCCAGCGCGGCGAACGACGCGGCGAAGCCGCCGGCGCGGTACCTCAGCGTCCGCAGGGCCAGGAGCGGCATCAGGACACCTGCCCGGCCGGCGTCCTGCCCCGCGCACCGAGCTTGGTCATCTGCTCGGCCAGTGCCTGTGCCGTCGGCTGGAGGATCTCGCCGACGAGCCGGCCGCCGGCCAGGAACACCACCCGGTCGGCGTGCGCGGCCGCGACGGGGTCGTGCGTGACGATCACAACGGTCTGGCCGCCGGTGCGGACCGCCTGCCGCAACAGGTCGAGGATCTCCAGGGACGTGTAGGCATCCAGCGCGCCGGTCGGCTCGTCAGCGAAGATCACCGAGGGCTGGGTGATCAGCGCTCTGGCGATGGCCACCCGCTGCTGCTGGCCGCCGGACAGCTCACCGGGCCGGTGCCTCCCGCGCTCGCCGAGCCCGACCCGCGCCAGCACCGCGTCCACCGTGCCTCGCCCGGGCCGGCGGCCGGCAAGGCGCACCGGCAGCGCGACGTTCTCCGCCACGGTGAGCGCGGGCAGCAGATTGAACGCCTGGAAGACAAAGCCGATTCTTTCGCGACGCAGAATGGTCAGCTCGCGTTCACCCAGGCTGGTGATCTCCCGGCCGTCCAGGGTCACCGATCCCGAGGTCGGGGTGTCCAGCCCGGCCGCGCAGTGCAGGCAGGTGCTTTTACCGGAGCCCGACGGGCCCATCACCGCGGTGAAGGTGTGGCGGCGGAACACGATCGACACCGAATCCAGCGCGACGACGCCGCCCCGGGAGCTGCCATAGACCTTTCGGACGGCATCCAGGCGCACGACATCGTCCGCCGCGGAACCGCGGGATGCGACCACAGTGTTCTGCTCCCCTGGTTGGATTCAGGTTCCCAGGAATTCTTTTTCATATGCGGACGCCCCGGTCCGGACTTACCTGTCCAGGTGAAGAGGCGCCAGGGAGAGAGGTCCAGGTTCGGTGAGCATGCGTCTGGCGTCGGCCAGTGGATCGACCGGCGGTCGCAGCAGCATCGTGGCGACGGCGCGGTGCAGGCGGGCGGCGGCGACCACCAGATAGGCCAGCAGCACGCACAGGACGGCGAATCCGATGGCGGCGAGCAGCGCGGTGGACAGGTCGTCGACCTTGATTCCGGTGCCGGGCCCGTCGTCCGGGAAATAGCCGAGCTGTACCCCGTGCTCGCCCGGAATAGACCAGTACCACAGGGGCAGGAGAGCCCCGGCCACACCGGCGATCCAGAGCAGCAGGGCGGTCAGGTCGAGTGCGAACAACAGAGGATAAAGCAGAATCAGATACACGCAGTCGCGTATCGTGGCCGGATCGGTCCACCGGGTCCTGGCCTGAGCCAGGATGCCGGGTTTCAGGACCGGCCGATAGGCGTTCGGGATGCGCCATCCGGCCAGCCCGGCGCGCAGCCGCTCGATCTGGGCGCAACCGCGGATGATGCCGGCCGCACCGACCAGTACCGGCACACCGAGCCAGAAGATGCCGGTAGCCGCGGCGACCGAGAGAAGACTGAGGCAGACCGCGAACAGCACGGTGCCGACCAGCAGGTATCCACCGAGATATCCGGCCGCGATCCACGGCGCCGAGGAGAGCGGGAGACGGATCGGATGCCGGCCGTGGCGCAACGGATCATTTTGTGGACTGGTCATCCGACGCTCCGTAGCAGCTCCTCGACCGCCGTGAGTCGTCTGGTCAGCCCCGCAAGTTCGGTTCTC
>NZ_CEVIVD010000059.1:25963-33336 GCF_982290655.1 Protofrankia sp. CiP1_Cm_nod3 | reverse complement strand
GGTACGGGGGGCGCCTGCGCGGGAGGCAGACCAGCATCGCCTGGCACGAGGCCGCCTGGCATGGGACGGCCTGCCGCGGCGGCAGGCCGCGTCGCGACGGTGGGTGGCGCGGGTGCGGGCGGGACAACGGTGACGGGCGGCGCTGGGGGCGCGACGCCGGCCCCGGGTATGGCGCCGGTACCAGGCGGGATGAGCACGGCGCCGGTACCGGGCTGGATGGGCATGGCGCCGGTACCGGGCGCGGTCTGCGACGCGGCGCTGGCGCCGGGCATGACAGGGGCGCCGGGCATAAGGGGAGCCCCGGGCATGGTGGTCGACGCGGACGCGCTGGCCTGGGCGGATTTCGCCTTCTGGGCCTCCAGAGCCGCCAGGGCCTCCAGAGCAGCCTGGGCGCGCTGCCGCCTGGCTTCTGGATCCGGGGCCTGTGCGTCATCGTCCGGCTCCGGGGACATGCCGGTGACGGCCACGACCGTCGGGCATGGCCAGAGCCGGTCACAGCTCACGCACAGGTCGAACTCGTTCGGTTGGTGGAGGTCGAGTAGCGCGAGCAGGGACCCGATGTGCGCCATCATCTTCGGACCGGCCAGGACGGGACCGTTGGAAATCATGCGAAGTTCCGAGCGCAGCCGGTTGCAGTAGCGCTCGACCTCATCCGTCCGCTGATCCTCCATCGATGCCAGCATGCACCATCATCCGGTGGGAAGTGCTACCGGTACCGTCCTTGAACGGTCATTCCGACCGTCACACTACCTTTTGTAGTTCCTGTCTACCGTCTCTGTCACCGGGTGTCGCTTCTGTTGCCAACGGTCCGGTGTCGCCATCGATGGCCGGGTACCGGCGGCTGGACGGCGACGCGGGCCGGACGACGAACGTCGCCGCCCGACCGCCCGGCGGCCCGATCATCTGGGCAGACGGCAACTCCGGCCATGCGTTCTCCCTGCGTCCCGGGTGGAGGGCGGCCCGATCACCTGGCAGACGGCAACCCGTTGCCGGCCGCGCGCGCCACCGCTCGCCGGCGGCCCGCCCACCGACTGCCCGGCCGCCTCCCACCGGCCGCCGCTGGTCAGCCGCTTGGCGAGTGGCCGTGCGAGTGGCCGGACGGCTGGCCGTGACGCTCATCCCCGTTCGGGGCGGACCTCGTCCGGACGACGGACCTGGCGCATCAGGCCCTCCTGGAGGCGGGCGAACTCCTCGACGTACGGGCTGTCGACCGGGCCGGGCAGGCCTGGCCCGCCCGGGACCGGCTCCTTGATGCCGCCCTGGAGGGCACCGCCCTGGAGGGCACCGCCCTGGAGGGCACCCCCCTGCCGGTCGAAGACCGGCTCGAAGCCGGCGAACTGCCCGCCGACGCCGCCGGGGCCGAGGCGTTCCGGCTGCCCGTCGAAGCTGGGGTAATGGGTGGCGACGGCGGTCGGCGGGGCGCCGCGTTCGCCCTGCCCGTCGTAGCCGCCCGAGAACGAGGGCAGGTTCGGCGGGGGGCCCGGGGCAGGGCGTTCGCTGGGCGCTTCGAACGACGGGTAGTGGGCGCCGTTGCCGTTCGGGCCGCGCTCGTCGGCGGGCGGGTCGTACCCGAACGACGAGCCGTTGGACGACGGCGGGGCCGCACCGATGGCCGGGACGCTTGTGCGGCCGGCTGGTTCGCCGCCCGGCTCGGGCTCGCCCGAGCCGAACGCGTCCGCTGGGGGGTAGATCCGTGCCGACAGGCTGACCGACAGCGGATCGTTACCGTATGTGATTACGTCTACCTGGTCGTCCGCCCCGATGCCGCCGTTGCGGGCCAGGTCAACGAACCGGAAAAGATCAGCCCAGCGCAGGCCGTCAAGGTCCACACTGATTCGCAAAGCCATCGTCGTGCCTCATCTCACGGTTCCAGCGTGCCGACCCAACCATTGCCTGACCCCGTGTTGCCTGTGCCCGGCCCATCGTCTGAGCCACTGCCCGGGCCGCTGTCCGACCGCCGCCTGACCACTGGCCTGGCTCGCCGTTGCCTCCGGTGCCGGAGCAGCCGGACGATACAGGGCCATCCGGTGGTGGCCCGGCGCCGGCCTCGCCGGCCCGGCAACGATGGGAGGCCGACGATGGGCGGCAGCTTATACCCCGTTGGGAGTGCATTCCCCATCCGGGGAGGTTTGTGCGTTTGCGCCGGTAATCCGCGGTCCGCGGGTTGTCGCGGGGTGTTGGCCGGGCTCGGGTGGATCTCGGGCGGACCTGGATGGACGGCGCTGTCGTCCACCGTTGTAGGACGGTGTCGCCCGGGCGGGTAGTGTCCGGCGTGTGAGTGTTGCTTCCGGCGGTGTCAACGGTATGGCTGGCGTTGGCGGCATGGCTGGTGTGGACATGCGTGCCGGATCGTTGCCGATCAGACTTCTTCATGATCGGGTTCTTGTCGCTCCCCGCGAGGACTCGCCCGACCGCCGTTCGAAGGCCGGGATCGTCATTCCCGCCACGGCGCAGATGGGCAAGCGGCTGTCCTGGGCGGACGTGGTCGCGGTGGGTACGGCCGTACGTACCATTCAGGTGAGCGACCGGGTGCTCTACGATCCGGAGGAACGGGCCGAGGTCGAGCTGCACGGCACGACCTACGTGCTCCTGCGCGAGCGGGATGTGCACGCGGTGGCCGCCGAACGCCTCGATGACGGTCTGACCGGCCTGTACCTGTAGGCCTGTCGCCTGTCGCCTGTAGAGTGGTCCGTCCGTGGGGGCCCGCCTCTACGGTGACGGCCGGGAGCTGGGCGTCCGGCCGGCTCCCGGGTGCCCACTTTTTGATCTTCTATGGGTCGTTCCGTCCCGGCGATTCCATGATCACTCTTCTCTGGCTGGGCCCGGTCGGGCCGGAGCAGGACGATCATGTCTGTTCGCGGCCGTGCCGCGGGCCGCGGCAGCAAAGATCATCAACGGGGGTCGTGGGGACGATCCGGACGGATCCGGTAAGGCCTGCCATGCCGGGTTCCCCGAGATGTCCGGACTTGGGCGAGTTGGGGTTATCGGCCCGTCTGCCAGAAATACCACCGCGCTATACCGGAATACCACGAGAAGGCGGATGTGTCGGGTCTGACATCGAGGTGAACGCGTGATGCCTGGCCTGTTGCCGCGCGGAACCGTATTGTACGCGTCGGTCGAGGGAGATCCGTTGTCCTGTATCGACCACGCAGGGATGTAGACAAACCTCGTCGCCTGTGCCCGCGCTGGAGTCGTTGCGTATTGTAGCCGCTCGATCCTGTTCGGGTATGGACCTGGACGGGTACCGACATGCGGCTGTGCGTCGCGTCTCGCGTGCGCAGCCGACAGCAACCGTAGAGAACGACCGGAACTGTAAGGAAGGAGACTCGATGGCTCGTGACTTCGACGCCCGGCGTGGCACTGACGTCGAGGATGACGAACTCCAGGAGCAGAGCCTGGAGACGCTGAAGGCACAGCGGGCCGGAGCCGCGGCCGATCTTGGGGACGATGTCGACGCCCTCGAGGCGGAGCTGGATCTCCCGGACGCCGAGGTGCGCGACGAGGAGCTGTCCCTGCGGGTGCTGCCGAGACAGGCTGACGAGTTCACCTGTACGAGCTGCTTCCTCGTCCACCACCGCAGCCAGCTCGCGGACGCGCATCGCGCGGTGTGCGCGGACTGCGCCGCCTAGCGCCGGTCACCGGAGAAGATCGACGCGGGCTTGTCGCTGGGTACGCCCACAGGACTCGGGAAGCGTACCCAACGACAAACTCGTCTGGATCATGCTCCGTGCGGGTGGCCGCGGCCGGCACACATGGCCGGTTCCCCGTGTGCCTGGCGGCTCTGGCGGCTCTGGCGGCCCTGGCCGGAGCCGCCAGGCACACGATCGCGATCTTTTCAGCCGGCGGTCGCGCGGGGGCGCACCCCGCCGCCGCGGGATGGGAGCCGGGGACGGGAGCCAGCCCGGGAGACCCGGCCACCGGCCTCGGGGCCCCGAGGCCCGCGATGGGTGTGCGTCGTTCGTCCACGGGTGGGCGTCGTCCGTCCACGGGTGGGCGCCGGCCGCGGGGCCGGCTCCTGGGCTCCCCGGCGGCGGGAGGGCCGCTGTCGTGGAGCCGTTGGGGGAGGCCGGTGCGTACGGGGGCCCATGTGACGTTTCCGGTCTTCGTGCCTTGTCCGGTCTTCCTGCCCTGGCGGGCATGACGCCGTCGGACGCGTCGCGGCCCGGCCGCGACTGGCCCCTTTTCGGCGGGTGCGTGGCTGTCCGGCCAGTGGTCTCGCCTTGCCCATAACCGCTTGTCGCGATACCACTACGTTGCGCGCCTGGTCGGTTGGGGGTTGTGACATGGTTGACGGTAAGGTGTCCGCGGCCGTTGCTCGTTACCCGGATACATCCGCCGCGGGGGTGCCCCTCGTCATCGCACGGACGAACGCGCCACCGCTGCCCGCCATCCACGTCCCGCGCATCCGCCTCTGGGAGGCCATCGACCGGGGCGTCCGCGGCGGGGTCACGGTGATCAGCGGGCCGGCTGGTTCCGGCAAGACCGTCCTCGCCGCATCCTGGGCCGCCGCCGGCCGCTGGGCCGGGCCGGTCGTGTGGCTGTCGGTGGACGCGGACGCGACCACCGAGCTGTGGTTCCACCTGCTGTGCGCGCTGGAACGCGGGGGTGCCATCCCGGCGGGAGCCGGGGTGCTGCGGCACGGGCCGGCGGCCCTCAGGTCGGCCGTCGCGGCCGCGGCCGCCGGTGGCCGCGCCACCACCACCGCGGCGGCCGGCGGGACGCCGCCGCTCGTCGGCGACACCGGGCCTCTCCGGCCCCTCGGGCCCGTCGGACCTGCCGGGCCCGTCGGACCTGCCGGATTCATCGGACCTGTCGGACCTGTCGGACCTGTCGGGCCCGGCGGGCCGGGATGGTTCTGGCGGGAGCTGGCCAACGCCCTCACCGAGCTGTCCGCGCCGGTCGTACTGATCATTGACGACGTGCACCTGATCGCCGATCCGGCCGTGGTCGCCGGGCTCGAGCTGCTGGCGGCCTGCGCCGGGCCGACGCTGCGGCTCGTGCTCTGCTCGCGCTACCCGGTCCTCGCGCTGCACCGGCTGCGCCTCGACGGCCGGCTGGTCGAGGTCGGCTCCGCCGATCTCGCCTTCACCGCGGGGGAGACGTCCGCGCTGCTGCGCGCCCACGGCGTCGAGCTGTCCGACGCCGGCCGTGACCAGCTGCTGGCGCGTACCGAGGGCTGGGCCGCGGGCCTGCGGCTGTGGGCCGCCCGTGCCCCCCTCGCCGCCGCGGGCCAGGTGCCCGACGCCGGCGAGGGGAGCGCCGGATGGCCGGGCGGCGCCGATAGCGGTCTCGCCGAAGGCGGTGATGCCACCGCGGCCGGCGGATATCCCGGCCGTGAGGTCGCCGAGTATCTCGGCGCGGAGGTCCTCGGACGCCAGCCGTGGGCGGTCCGCCGCCTGCTGCTGCGTGCCAGCGTGCTCGACCGGCTGACCGGGCCGCTGCTCGACGTCGTCGCCGCCGAGCCCGGTGGGACGGCCGCGGCGCTCACCCCGGCCACCGGCGCCGCCACCGCCGGGCGGGACAGCCCGGCCGTGGACGGGCGGGTGCTGCTGGCGGACCTGGCCCGGACCAACTCGTTCGTGATCGGTATCGACGGTGACGACACCTGGTACCGCTTCCACCGGCTGCTCGCCGAGACCCTGCACGCCGACCTCGTGCGGGAGGCCCCGGAGGACGAGCCCGAACTGCACCTGCGCGCCGCCATGTGGTTCGCCGACCACGGGGACCTCGCCGCCGCCGTGCGGCACGCCGGCCGCGCCGGCGACTGGCGCTACGCCGCCTGCCTGCTTGTCGAGAGCGGCCTCGGGGTGCTCCCCGGGCCAGCCGCCACGGGCGTGGACGTCGAGCGGGCCGGCGCGCTGGTGGACGCCTTCCCCACCGGATCGGCCGACCAGTCGGCCGAGTGCGCCCTTGTCGTGGCGGCCCGTCACCTGCGGGCCGGTGCCGCCGAGCCCGCGGCCGGCTGCCTGGACGCCGCGCGGGCCAGGGCGGCCGGCCTGCCGGCGAAACGCAGGCGTCTGGTGGCGGCCGCCACGGACCTCCTGGAGATCCGGCGCGCCGAGCTGCGGGCGGACACCGACGGAATGCTCAACCACGCCCGCCGGCTGCTGCGCGCCGGCCAGCGTCCGCGCGACGCGTCCGAGTGCTGCGATCCTGGCTGCGAACCCGGCTGTGAACCCGGCCGTGAACCCGGCCAGGATCACGGCCGGTGGGGCTGCCCCGCGGTACGGGCTGTCGCGCTTGCCGCCCGGGGGCGCGCCGATCTGTGGCGCGGCCGTCCGGACAGCGCGTCCGAGACTCTCCGGACGGCGCTGCGGCTGGCCCGGGAGACCGGTATGGACGACACGGAGCTGTCCTGCCTGGGCGGCCTCGCGCTGCTGCACGCCTGGCGCGGGCGGCTGCGCCAGGCCCGGGCGTGGGCCGACGCGGCGGCGGACGCCGCCCGGGGCCGGCCGGCCGGCCCCGGCGGCTCGCTCGGCCCCGGTGGCCTGGCCGGTGCCGGTGCCGGTGGCTTGGCTGGTGCCGGTGCTGGTGGCTTGGTCGACGGCGGTGATCCGGCTGGTCCTGATGGTCCGGTCGGCACCGACGGTGAGCGGCTCCGGCCGGGCGTGGTCGCCGGGCTCGCCGACGCTCACCTCGCGATGGCCGTCGTCGCCTACCACAGCGACGAGCTCGCCACCGCCTGCCAGCATCTCCGGGAGGCGGACAGGTACTGCCAGCGGTGGCCACAACCGGTGACCGCCGAACTGCTCGTCCTGCTCGACGCGGCCGTCCTGGCCCGGCAGGGGGAGGTCCGGGCCGCTCGGCGGCTGCTGGCCGCCCACCGCCCGGCCGGGCTGCCCGACATCTGCCTGCGCGCGCGGCTGGCCACCGAAGGAGATCTTCTTGTCGCGGCGGGTAATCCCGACGCGGCGCTGACCCTGCTGCGACGCGGGATCGCCGACCATCGTCCCGACCCGGCCGAGGTGCTCACCCTGGTACGCGTCCACCTTGCCCGGGCGGACGCGTCCGCAGCCACGACGATGCTCGCCCCGCTGCTGCGGGCCGACACCGGCTTCGGTATCGGCAGCCTCACCGCCGCCTGCGTGCTGGACGCGGTGGCGGCGGACCGCGGCGGGGAGGTGGCGCGGGCGACGGCCTCCCTGGCCCGCGCGCTGGCGCTGGCCGAGGACGAAGGCGCGCTGCGCCCGTTCGTGGACGCGGGAGAGGTGATCGTCAGGCTGCTGCGGGCGCATCCCGGGCTGCGGGCGGCCCATCCCGCGTTGGTGGACCGGCTGCTCGACCGGGCCGGGGCCGGGCCCGCCGGCCACGCTCCGTCCCCCACATCCCCCACATCCAGCGCGCCTGGGGGGTCTGTGAGGCCCGTGGCGGCC
>NZ_CEVIVD010000059.1:24992-25660 GCF_982290655.1 Protofrankia sp. CiP1_Cm_nod3 | reverse complement strand
GGTCCGGGCCGCCGGGGGCGCGGCTCGCCGGGTCGGGAGCCGCCGCCGCGCGACCAGCCGTGGCCCGGCCGCGGCCACCGGCGTCCCCGACGATCGCGGGTGTCACCGGCGGCCCCGCCGGCGGAACCGGGCGGGCGGGCTCACCCCGCCCGCGACCGGTGGGCCAGCCGGCCGCGGCGGCCCGTGGCATCCTCCCGGCGGTGCCAGGTGACATCGCCCGGCCGGACGCGCCGCTCCCGCGACGCGCCGCCGGCCGGCCGGCCGGCCCGACCGGTCCGGCTGGTCCGGGCGGTTCGGCCGGAAGCGTCCTGGCGGGCTCCTCCCAGGTCGGGCCGCAGGCCGGACACGCGGTGGGGACGGCCGGGCCGGGGGTGGAGCCGGCCGGGCCGCCGCCGGCCGCTGTCGAGCCGCTGAGCGGCCGGGAGCAGACGGTCCTGAGCTATCTGCCGACGATGCTCACCACGGCGGAGATCGCCAGCGAGATGTTCGTCTCGGTGAACACCGTGAAGACCCACCTCAAGAGCATCTACCGTAAGCTCGACGTGGCCCGCCGCCGGGACGCCGTGCACCGGGCTCGTGCGCTTCACCTGCTGTGAGCCCAGGATCCGCTGTGAGCCCGGCCGGGCCGGGGGCCAGAGCCGTGTCCCGCGGAGCCCCCTGGGCCACCC
>NZ_CEVIVD010000059.1:17159-24730 GCF_982290655.1 Protofrankia sp. CiP1_Cm_nod3 | reverse complement strand
GTGGTCGTGGTCGTGGTCGTGGTCGGCCGTGGCCGCTGTCCCGATGGGCCGGTCCGGTCGTTGGAGATATGCCGAAAATATCGTTGGAAGTATGCCGGAAGTACACTGGAAATATGCCGGAAGTATGTGGTGGAAATATGATCGACGTATGGTCGGGATATATCCGGCGTGCGATTACCGGGTGACTGGCGTCGCCGTATCCGTGCCGGTCGTGTCGCCGTGCCGGCCGCTGTGGCACATGCTGTGAACTGATATGATCTAATTCATCTTCCTCTCACCCCGTGGGGAGGATGCGCTACCCGTGGCCGCTGACAGATCTTTGTCCTCGCGGCGCTGGGCGACGGCATCCGATGGTGGGGTGGGCGATGTCGTCTGCGGCGTGGGACCGGCGGCCTCGACCGGTCCGGGGTGACGCGGCCGGGGGTGACGCGATGGACCAGGTGTACGACCGGATAAAACTGCCGCTTTCCGGTGTGGAAGTCGAACTGGTGAGTTCGCCGGTGGGCCTTCTGCACTGGCGGCTGAAGTCCGCCGACGATTCCACCACCCGCCTTGACCAGCCGCTCGACCGGACGCCGATTCTCGGCTGGGAGGAAGGCACCACGGCGGTGGACGGGCGGCATCCGCCGGTGGTCTTCACCGTCGTGTGGGGATCGCTGCTCGGCGGCCGCGGGCCGCTGCGGGTCGTGCTGGTGCGCCGCCGCCGGTTCCGGGCCTCCCAGCGGCACAACCTGGACCCGATAACGCTCGGCGGGGCGTTCTGGATCGCGGAGTCCGAGGGCTCCTTCGACCATCTGGTGGTCTCGGACGGGGCGATCGTCGAGAGCCGTGACCTGCACGCCCCGGTCTGAGCCGGGGATCGCCCGGATGGCCGTGGCCGGTGCCGTCCCGCGTGGCCGTGCGGGACCCGGGCCGGCTACGCGGCGGGCCACCGCATGGCCGGCTACACCGGTTGCCGGGTGCGTTTTCTCACATCCTCCCGCGCTTCGGCCGGATTCGGATACAAGGACGATCCGTACCGGGGACGACCGGTCGCGGGAACGCCGTGCGGACGCCTTTGCCAGCGGATTGCCGGCGGCATCTACGGCATCTACGGCGGCGGCATCGTCGGCGGCATCGGCGGCGGGGCGCGGATGGCCGGGCCCGACGAAACCGGACGTCCCGAAAGCGGTCACCGTACCTGCCCTTCCGTGTATGGATAGCTGCGCTGTGTCCGCGTCCGGTTTCCTCCGTGTTGCCCGGCCGGTGGGTCCCGCCGGCCGGTTTTCCCGGGGGGCTAAAATTTCCGACACGCATCCGGTGGCACGGTGTCCGCGCCCATGTCCTGCCTGTCCGGGGAAGGAGCTGGTCCGGCACCCGCAAGTGCCGATCTCGGTGAACCGGTGTCGATCGCCGTTGGTGTCCGTCATGGACCGTCGGCCAACGATCTGCTGGGAAATGATGTCGACCTTGAAAACTGTCGTCGTTGTGAGTCGCGTGATTTTTGGTTGCTTTTTCTGGCGCATTATTGTGAATATAATGTGTCATAGTTGTTTCTTTGTGCATGTATACGGTTCGGCTCCCGGGCTCCTCGGCGTGTCGGCCGCGGCACGCCCGTGGCCGCCGGCCCGCCGGCCACCAGCCGGCCGGCGGGCCGACAGGCGATCGTCGCTGTGGCCGCGCACCTGGATACCGGCAGCCGCGCCGGCAGGTACCGGGCCGGCAGGTACCGGGCCGGCCGCCCGCGGCCCGGTCAGGAGGGACCACCCATGAGCACCAGCACGCACCGTAACCCGCAGGCCCGCGGCCCCGGGGTGCCGCGGGCCGGGGCGGCGCGGGTCCCCGGGCCGTCACGGGACCTCGTCGTCGCGGTCACTCCCTTCACCGAGCCTGACGCGCGCCTGACGGCCGCGGTGGCCCGGGCCGGCGGCCTCGGCGTTCTCGACCTGGGGCGGGATGCCGCCGCCGCACGCGCCGCGCTCGCGGACGCCGCCCGCTGGTCGCGCGGCCCGTTCGGGGTACGGGTGCCCGTCGGCTGCGCCACCAGCCCGCGGGAGCTGCCGCCCGAGGTGGACACCGTCATCCTCGCCACCGGCCCGGCCCGCGGTGAGCGGGACAGCGAGCGGAACGTCGAGCGGAACGGCGAGCGGGACAGCGAGTGGGACGTGGAGGCGGCGTCGGCGGGCGGGCGTCGGCGCGTCCTCATCGAGGTCACCTCGGTCGCGCAGGCGCGGGCGGCGGCCGCGGCCGGTGCCGACGGCCTGATCGCCCGGGGCGGCGAGGCCGGCGGCCGGGTCGGCGACCTGACCACGTTCACCCTGCTCCAGCACCTGTTCGCCGCCGACGGCCTGGACCTGCCGGTGTGGGCCGCCGGCGGGCTGGGGCCGCACACCGCCGCCGCCGCCGTTGCCGCGGGGGCGGCCGGTGTCGTGCTCGACGCCCAGCTCGCGCTCGTCCGGGAGATGGAGCTGCCGGCCGAGGTCGCCGCCGCCATCCGGGGCATGGACGGCAGCGAGACCACGCTCCTCGCCGGGCACCGGGTGTACGTCCGCCCCGACCTGCCGGTCGCCGGGCTCGCCGGCCAGCAGGCGGACGAAGGGCTCGACGAAGACGCGGTCGCGCACCGTCTCGGTGCCCGTGACCTGCGTGAACAGTTCCTCCCCATCGGCCAGGACGGCGCCTTCGCCGCGCCGCTGGCCGACCGGTACGTCACCGCCAGCGGCGTTGTCACAGCGGTCCGGGACGCCATCGAGGCCCAGCTCGCCGCCGCGGTCCGGCTCGCCCCGCTCGCCCCGGGCGCGCCCTTCGCCGCCGACCGGGGCCTGCGCGTCCCGGTCGCGCAGGGACCGATGACGCGGGTCAGCGACCGGGCCGAGTTCGCCCGGGCGGTGGCCGACGGCGGTGGCCTGCCGTTCCTGGCGCTGGCCCTGATGGGCGGCGACGAGGCCCGTGCCCTGCTCAGGCAGACCCGCGACCTGCTCGGGGACGCGCCATGGGGGGTGGGGATCCTCGGCTTCGCCCCGCCGGAGATCCGCTCGGCCCAGCTCGAGGCCGTCGGGGAGATCCGCCCGCCCTGCGCGCTGATCGCCGGCGGGCGCCCGTCCCAGGCGGCGTCCCTGCAGGCCGCCGGCGTCGACACCTTCCTGCATGTGCCCTCGCCGGGGCTGCTCGGCCGGTTTCTCGCCGCCGGGGCCCGCAGGTTCGTCTTCGAGGGACGCGAGTGCGGCGGCCATGTGGGCCCACGGGCCAGCTTCCCGCTGTGGGAGGGGCAGATCACCGAGCTGCTGGCGTACGGCGAGCAGGTGTCCGTCGCCAGCGGCCGGTCCGCGGCCGGGGCGTTCTTCGCGGGCCTGCACGTGCTGTTCGCCGGCGGTGTGCACGACGAGCGGTCCGCGGCGATGGTCGCGGCGGCCGCCGCGCCCCTGGCCGCCCGCGGCGCCCGGATCGGGGTGCTGATGGGCACCGCGTACCTGTTCACCGCCGAGGCGGTCACCTCCGGCGCGATCCTGCCCGGTTTCCAGCGGACGGCGCTGGACTGCGGCGGCACCGTCCTGCTGGAGACCTCGCCGGGGCACGCCACCCGCGTCGTTCGGTCACCCTTCGTCACCGCTTTCGCCGGACGGCGGGCCGAGCTGCTCGCTCAGGGGCTCGTCCCCGCGCAGGTGTGGGAGGAGCTGGAACGGTTCAACCTCGGCCGGTCACGGATCGCGAGCAAGGGCCTGCGCCGCGGCCAGGGCCGGCTGGTGCCCGTCGACGAGGACACCCAGCGTAACGACGGTATGTTCATGATCGGCCAGGTGGCGGCGCTGCGGTCGGAGCCGACCACGGTGGCGGCCCTGCACGCCCAGGTGAGCGAGGGCGCCACCCAGGCGCTGGCCGACCGTCTCGTCGCCCTCGGCATCGATCCCGAGACCGACGTCAACGTCGACGGTGACACCGATGTCGGCGTTGACACCGGCGTCGGCCCGGTGCCCGGGCAGCCGGCCCGGCCGGATGCCGCGACGCGGGCGGGCACCCGGGCGCGGGCGGGAGCCAGGGCACGGGGGCGCGGCCGCCGCCGCGAGGCCGCCCGGCCGCTGGACGTGGCCGTCGTCGGCATGGCCTGCGTGTTCCCGGGCGCCGCCGACACCGCCGAGTACTGGGCCAACGTGGTCGGGGGCGTCGACGCGGTCACCGAGGTGCCGCGCGGCCGCTGGGACGCGGATCTCTACCACGCCCCCGGCCGGGCTCCCGGCCAGGATGCCCCCGGCGGGCAGGCCTCCGGCGGGCAGGCCCCCGGCCCGGATCACGGGCGGGGCGGCGGGCGGGTGCCGTCCAGGTGGGGCGGGTTCCTCCCGCCGGTCCCGTTCGACGCGCTGCGCTTCGGCATCCCGCCGAAGTCGCTGAGCAGCATAGAGCCCGGGCAGCTGCTCGCCCTCGAGGTGACCGCGCGGGCCCTGCGTGACGCCGGCTACGACAACCGGCCGTTCGACCGGTCGCGCACGTCGGTGGTCTTCGGCGCCGAGTCCGGCGCGGATCTCGCCGCCGCCCATGGTTTCCGCTCGGCCTACCCGGCCTTCTTCGGGCCGGTCCCGCCCGCCCTGGACGTACGCCTGCCGACACTGGACGAGGACTCCTTCCCCGGAATGCTCGCGAACGTCATCGCCGGGCGGGTCGCCAACCGTTTCGATCTCGGTGGTGTGAACTACACGGTCGACGCGGCATGCGCGTCCTCGCTGGCGGCGCTGGACGCCGCCTGCAAGGAGCTGGGCGGCGGCACCTCGGACCTGGTGCTCTGCGGCGGCGTGGACACGCACAACAGCATCCACGACTTCATGCTGTTCGCATCCGTCCACGCTCTGTCACCGACCGGCCGGTCCCGCAGCTTCGACGCGGCCGCCGACGGCATCTGCCTGGGGGAGGGGGTGGCCGTCGTCGTCCTCAAGCGGCTCGCCGACGCCGAACGCGACGGCGACCGCGTCCACGCGGTGATCAGAGCGGTGGCCGGGTCGAGCGACGGCCGGGCGCTGGGCATGACCGCGCCGAGCCGGGCCGGGCAGGTGCTGGCGATGGAACGGGCGTACGCGCGCGCCGGGATCTCCCCGGCCGACGTCGGCCTGGTCGAGGCGCACGCCACCGGCACGGTCGTCGGCGACAGCACGGAGCTCGCCAGCCTCACCGAGGTGTTCGCCGGCCACGGCGCGCGGCGGGGCGGCTGCGCCGTCGGCTCGGTGAAATCCCAGATCGGGCACACCAAGTGCGCCGCCGGGCTGGCCGGTCTGATCAAGACAGTGCGGGCGCTGGCGGCCGGGGTGCGCCCCCCGACGTCCAACATCACCCGGCCGAACCCGTCCTGGGACGCCGCGACCAGCCCGTTCTTCTTCGACACCGCCGCCCGGCCGTGGGCGGCGCCGGCGTCGCGGCGGCACGCCGGGGTGTCCGCGTTCGGCTTCGGCGGGACCAACTTCCACGTGGTGCTCTCCGCCTACGACGGTGCCCCCGAACCCACCCACGGGCTGGACGCCTGGCCCGCCGAGCTGTTCGTCATCCGCGGCACCGACCAGGCGGCCGCCGGCCGCACCCTGGACCGGCTCACCGAGCTGATCCGCGTCAACGACGGCGCCGGGCGGCCCTGGAAGCTGCGCGACCTGGCCGCGACGGTGGCGGTCAAGCGCGGCGGGGCGGTGCGGGTGGCGTTCGTCGCGACCAGCCTGGACGAGCTCGCCGACCTGGTGAGACGGGCCCGTGCGTTCACCCACGACCCGAAGGCCGGGATCTTCGTCGCCGGCGGCGCTCAGGGGAGGCCGGGCCGGGCCAGGACCGGCCGCGCCACGCCGGCCGGGACAGGAGAAACGGAAGGAGAGGCGGCGGAAGGGAAGACCGCCTTCCTGTTCCCGGGGCAGGGCAGCCAGCGGCCCGGGATGCTGGCGGAGCTGTTCGTGGCCTTCCCGCGGCTGCGGCACCTGCTCGAACGCGGGGAGAAGTGGGTGCCGGCGATGTTCCCGCCGGCCGCGTTCAGCCGGGCGGACACCGACGCCCAGCAGGCCGCGATCACCGACACCCGGACGGCGCAGCCGGTTCTCGGGATCGCCGGCCTCGCCATGCACGAGATCCTCACCGGCCTCGGCGTGCGCCCCGACCACCTCGGTGGCCACAGCTACGGTGAGCTGGTCGCCCTGTGTGCGGCCGGGGCCGTCGACATCGACGATCTGCTGCCGCTCAGCGAAGCCAGAGCGGACGCCATCCTGGGCGCCGCCGGCGCCTTCGCCGCGGTCTCCGTAACCGCCGCTCCCGCTGATCCCCCCGGCGCTCTCGCAACCGGCGCCCTCGCCGGCCATACCGCCGGCACCGGCCCCGCTACCGCCAGCAGCGGCCTCGCTATCGCTAGTGGCGGATCCGCTATCGCTAGTGGCGGCATCGATCCCGTCACGGCTGATCCTGGCCTGGCTGACCCCGGCCTGGCTGACCCCGGCACGATGGCGGCGGTGGCCGCCCCGGCGCGTCGGGTGCGGGAGGTGCTGGAGGCGGCCGCGGCGGGCCCGGCCGGCGGCCCGGCGGGCCCGGGCGATGTCGTGATCGCCAACCACAACGCGCCGGAACAGGCCGTGATCTCCGGTCCGACCCCCGCGGTGGAGGCCGCGGTGCGGGTGCTGGCGGCCGAAGGGCTCACCGCCAGACGGATCCCGGTGGCGTGCGCGTTCCACAGCCCGGTGGTCGCGGCCGCGGCCGGGACGTTCGCCGCCGACCTGGACAGGGTCGCGATCGCCCCGCCGTCACGGCCGGTCTGGTCCAACACGACCGCGCTGCCGTACCCGGACACCGCCGACGCGGTCCGGCGGACCCTCGCCGGCCAGGTCGCCCAGCCCGTCCGCTTCGTCGAACAGATCGAGGCGATGTACGCCGCCGGCGTACGGATCTTCGTGGAGGCCGGGCCGGGCCGGGTCCTCACCGGGCTCGTCAGCCGGATCCTGCACGGCCGGCCGCACACGGCCGTCGCCACGGACGTCCCCGGCGAACACGGGCTGCGCCGGCTCCTGCTCGCGCTGGCGGAGCTGGCGGCCGCCGGGGCCGCCGTGGACACCGCGCCCCTGTTCACCGGGCGTGACGCCCAGGTGGTCTCGGCCGCGAACTGCCCGCGCCGGCCCGGCTGGCTCGTCGACGGCCACCTGGTGCGGACGTCCGACGGCCGTCACCTGCCCGGCGGGCTGGTCCCGGCGGACGAGCTGTCCCGCCTGCCGGCCCCCGAAGCGCCGTCGTGGGCCGCGTCCCCCGGGGCGACGGAGCTGCCGACGGTGATCGTCCCACCGTCGGTGGGGAACGCCGACGCCGCCGTGATCGAGTTCCTGCGGACGACCCGTGAGCTGGTCGCCGCGCAGCGCGAGGTCATCCTGAGCTACCTGGCCGCCGCCGACCGCGCGTCGGCGCTCCCCCCGGCCGCGCTCGCGGGCGCGGAGGCCGCCCTGCCGTCGGGCGCGCTCGGCCACATCCCGCCATCGGAGCTGTACGACCACGGTCCGTTTCCGACGGCCGGGGAACAGCTTCCGTCGCTGACACCGGCTGGTCATGCCGTGCCGCTGCCCATCTCGGTGGATCAGCCCCGGTCACCCGGCCGG
>NZ_CEVIVD010000059.1:12579-16529 GCF_982290655.1 Protofrankia sp. CiP1_Cm_nod3 | reverse complement strand
GGGCCGGCGGCCCCGGCAGCCGTGTCGCGGCAGGCCGGCGGCTGGCCCGATGAACGTTTCGCGGGCCCGCCGGGCCCGGGGGATTCCGCGGGCCCGGCGGCCGCGTTGCGGCGCTTCGTCGTCGAGGTCGTCGCGCTGCCGTCGCCGGGCACCCTCTCCGACCTGCTTGACCTTGCCGCGGCCGGTGCCCGCCCCGGGCCGGGGCCGCTGGCCGGCAGCCGGTTCGCCGTGGTCGAGGGCGGCCTGGGCATCGGCCTGGCGCTGACGACCCTGCTGGAGCAGCAGGGCGCGTCCGTGCGGATGTTCTCCGTGGACGACGCCTCGCTCGCCGATCAGCTTGCCGGCGGTGCCGGCGCGGACGGCGTCTGGTGGGTGTCGTCCGTGGACCGGGACGCGCCACCGGCCCTGCCCGCCGCGTTCGTCCCGATCAGGGCCGCGGTCGCCGGCGGCACCCGGCGCCTGGTCGTCGCGACCGGCGGTGGGGGCAGCTTCGGCCGCGGGGTGGGCGACGAGCCCGGCCCGAGCGTGGGGATGGCCGGTTTCACGCGCACGCTCGCCCGGGAGGCGCCGGACGTGGTGATCCGCGCGGTGGACCTCGACCCGAAGGAGGCGCCGACCCGGCTCGCCGGCTACCTGCTCACGGAGTTCCTCACCCCGGGCGCCCCGCCGGTGACCGGCTACCGGCACGGCGTCCGGTCGACGCTTCAGGTGGTGCCGGCCGAGCTCCCCGGCGCCGGTTCGCCCTCGACCGTCCCGGTGGGCCCGGTGGCTCCGGTGGGCCCGGTGAGCCTGGTGGCCTTGACGCTCCCGGCCGCCGGGCCGTCGTGGGGCTGGCGGTGGCACGACGACGTCGCCGCCGTCCCGTCGGCCCAGGCCTCCGGCGCGCTGGGGGAGCTCGGCCCGGACTCGGTCGTCCTGCTCACCGGCGGCGCGCGCGGGATCACCGCCAGGGCCGCCCTCGGGCTCGCCCGGGCCACCGGCTGCGGGATCGAGCTGATCGGCCGGACGCCGCTGCCGACCGCCGCCGAGGATCCGGCGACGGCCGGCGCGGCGGACGCGCCGGAACTGCGCCGCGCCCTGATCGCCACCGGCCTGCGCCGGCCGGTCGAGATCGAGGCCCGTGCCGCCCAGCTGCTCGCCGAGCGGGAGGTGCGGGCCACCGTCGCGGCCCTGCGCGCGAGCGCGTCCTTCGTCCGCTACCACGCCGTCGACGTACGGGACCCGGACGCGCTGCGCGCGGTCGTCGAAACGATCTACGCCGACCGCGGACGGCTTGACGGGGTGGTCCACGGCGCCGGCGTCCGCGAGGACAAACCGCTGCGGGAGAAGACGGCGCGCTCGTTCGAGCGGGTGTTCTCGACCAAGGTCGACGCCGCCCGGACGCTGGTCGACGCGCTGCGGCCCGACATCGGTTTCCTGGTGCTCTTCGGCAGCGTGTCCGGGGTGTTCGGCAACCGGGGGCAGGTCGACTACGCCGCCGCCAACGACGCGCTCGACACCTGCGCCCACGCCTGGGCGAGGCGGCTGCGCGGCCGTGTCGTGTCCCTGGACTGGGGCCCGTGGGCATCGCCCGGCCCCGCCGGGGGAATGGTCTCGGCGGAGCTGGCACGCGCCTACGCCCGGCGGGGTATCGAGCTGATCGACCCGGACGCCGGGGTCGCCGCGGTCCTGCGCGAGCTGGCCGCCGACGTGGACGACCCGCAGGTGGTCTACTTCTCCGGCTCCCTGGACGCCTTCGATGCCGGGATCTAGGGCGGGCGGGCCCGGCGGGCCGTCGAACCCGGGTGCGGGCATCGCGATCGTCGGGATGGCCGCGGTGTTCCCGGGCGCCGGTGACCTCGACACCTACTGGCGCAACATCCGCACCGGCGTGGACGCCATCCGGGACATCCCGCCGCGACGTTTCGACCCGGAGTTCTTCCATCCGGATCCCGGCCCGGACGCCGGCCGCGCACCCGATCCCGACGCCCCGCCCGGCCTCGCCCCGGACTCCGCCGCCGACGACGGTCCCGCGGCGGCCGGGGAACGGATCCGCTGCCGGCGCGGCGGGTTCATCGAGGAGTTCGCGACCTTCGACCCGACCCAGTTCGGGATCATGCCGCTGGCCGTGGACTGGGCCGAGCCCGACCAGCTCATGGCCCTGCGGGTGGCGGCCGAGGCGATCGCGGACGCCGGTGGCACGGACGCGCTCGGTGACCGGGCGCGGACCGGGGTGGTACTCGGCCGCGGCGGCTACTTCGCCTCCGGGATGGCCCGGCTGGACCAGCGGATCAAGGTCTCCGCACAGCTGGTCGCCAGCCTGTCCGAGCTTGTCCCGACGCTCACGGCCGAGCAGCTGGCCGGGGTGCGCGCCGCGTTCGCCGAAACGCTCGGCCCGCGGCGCCCCGAGGCCGCGATCGGGCTGGTGCCCAACCTGGCCGCGTCCCGTATCGCCAACCGGCTCGACCTGCGCGGCCCGGCCTACACGCTGGACGCGGCCTGCGCGTCGTCCCTGATCGCCGTCGAGACGGCCGTGCGCGAGCTCGTCGCCGGCCGGGCCGACACCATGATCGTCGGTGGTGTGCACCTGGCGCAGGAGGTGACGTTCTGGAGCGTCTTCTCGCTGCTGCGGGCGTTGTCGCCGAGCTCGCGGATCCGCCCCTTCGACCGGCGGGCCGACGGCATCCTCATCGGCGAGGGGGTCGGCATGGTCGTCCTCAGACGGCTGGCCGACGCCGAACGCGCCGGTGACCGGATATACGCGGTGATCCGCGGCTGCGGCTCGGCGAGCGACGGGCGGACGTCGACCCTGCTGGCGCCGGCGTCCGACGGGCAGGTGCTCGCCGTCGAGCGGGCCTGGGCCGACGCCGGGCTGGACCCGAGGGCACCCGGCGCGCTCGGCCTCGTCGAGGCGCACGGGACGGCGACCCCCGCCGGGGACGCGGCCGAACTGGCCACCCTCCAGCAGGTCTTCGGCGCCGGCGCGGGGACTGGCACAGGGGCCTATGGGAGGTCCTACGGAGGAGGCTATGGAGGGGCGTGGCCGATCGCTGTCGGCTCCGTCAAGTCCATGATCGGGCATACCATGCCGGCGGCGGGCGCCGCTGGGCTGATCAAGGCCGCGCTGGCGCTGCACCATCGCGTGCTGCCACCATCTCTGCACTGTGAGCAGCCGCATCCGGCGTTCGCGGGCACCCGGCTGCGGCCGATAACCGAGGCCGAGGCCTGGGACGCCGACGGCGGTGTGCCGCGGCGGGCCGGGGTGAACGCGTTCGGCTTCGGCGGGATCAACGCGCACGTGGTCGTCGAGGAGGCGCCGTCACCGTCGAACGCGCCGTCGCTGGCCTTCCCGGCCACGATCCCGGTGCCGGTCCCGGTCATGCTCCCGGTCCCGGCACCGCTCCCCCCGCCAGGCCCGGCCGCGTTCATGCCGCCGGCCGCGTTCATGGCGGCGGCCGCCCCCGCGGGCACGGGCCTGCTCCCGGCCACCATCCCGCTTCCGGTCCTGGTCCCGGCAGTGGCCACGGCAGTGGCCACTGCCACCGGGCCGTCCAGCCGCCCGGACGCGCGGCCTGGCGGCGAGCGGGTGCTGCTGTTCGCCGGCTCGAGCCCGGCGGAGATCGCCCGCGCGCTCGCCATCCCCGACCAGGACCTGCTGGCGCGGGACGACAGCGGCGCCCCACCCGAGGGCGGGCCGGTCCGGCTCGCGATCGTCGCGCCGGACCGGCGCCGGCTGGCGCTCGCCCGCACGGTTGTCGAGCGCGGCCGGCCCTGGCGTGGCCGCAACGACCTGTGGTTCACCGGTTCACCGCTGCTCGGCGCCACCACCACGCCGGACCGGACGGCATTCCTGTTCTGCGGCCTGGAGGACAACTTCCACCCTCGGGTGGACGACGTCAGCGCGCACTTCGCGCTCACCCGCCCGCGGTACGTCCACCCCGGGAGCCCCGGCCCGGCCGGCCCCAGCCCGG
>NZ_CEVIVD010000059.1:11127-12354 GCF_982290655.1 Protofrankia sp. CiP1_Cm_nod3 | reverse complement strand
CGGCGTCGGGACGAGCGGCGTCGGGACGAGCGGCGTCGGGACGGGCGGCGGGGGCGAGGCGCTCGGGGAGCACGGTGTCGCCAGCGTCGAGGTGGGCCGCATACTCGATGCGGCGCTGCGCCGGCTGGAGATCTTCCCCGACCTCGTCGGCGGCCACAGCATCGGCGAGTGGAACGCCATGATCTCCGCTGGGATGATCGACGCCGAGGACGTGGACAGGTTCATCGCCTCGTTCGAGCCGTACTCCCTGGAGGTGCCGGGGGTGGCCTTCGGCGCGCTCGGGTGCGGCGCGGACACGGCCGCCGCCACCATCGCGGACCTCCCGGACGTCGTGGTCTCGCACGACAACTGCCCGCATCAGTCGATCATCTGCGGGGAGGAGCGCAGCGTCGAGAGCGCCCTGCAACGGCTGCGGGGCCAGGGCGTGCTGGGCCGGATCCTGCCGTTCCGCTCCGGTTTCCACTCCCCGTTCCTCTCCCCGTTCCTGGCGAAGGTCCGGGCCGACGTGGCCAGCATCCCGATCCGTACGCCGACGGTGCCGGTGTGGTCGGCGACGACGGTCGCGCCCTACCCCGACGACCAGAACGGGATCCGGGAGCTGGCGGTGCGCCATCTGCTGGAGCCGGTCCGGTTCCGCCAGCTCGTCGAGCGGCTGTACGCCGAGGGCGTGCGGGTCTTCGTCCAGGTCGGGGTGGGCAGCATCGCCGGCTTCGTCCAGGACACGCTGCCGGGCCGGGAGCACCTGACGGTCGTCACGAACACCCCGAAACGCTCAGGCATGGACCAGCTGCGACGGGTGGTCGCCGCGTTCTGGGTCGAGGGCGCCGCGCCCCGGATGGACCGGCTGTCGGCCACGAACCCGTCGGCCACGATCCCGCTCCCGATCCCCGGGCCTCAGCGGCCGTCACCGTCGCCATCGCCGCTGTCCCCGCCATCCCCGTTGCGGTCGTTGTCACCGTCGGCCACTTGTGACGGTCCGGAAGAAGCGGTCGACGACGGGCAGCGGCCGCCCCAGCGGACGCACCACGGCCAGCCGATGCTGCTCAACCTGGGTGCCCCCCTGGTCCGCCTCGGTGAGCGGGCCGCATCGCTGCTGCCCACGGCATCCTTCCCGGAGCCAGCCCTGATCCCGGCCTCATACCGGGAGCAGGCCTCATACCGGGAGCAGGACCCGGAATACCCGGAGCGGGATTCGGACGCGGCTCCGAAGCCGGACAGGGAGCTGCT
>NZ_CEVIVD010000059.1:10032-10571 GCF_982290655.1 Protofrankia sp. CiP1_Cm_nod3 | reverse complement strand
TGGTCACGGACTCGGCCCTGGCCGCGGATTCGGCCCTGATCACGGATTCGGCCCTGGCCGCGGAGCCGACTCCGCCTTCGGAACCGGCCCTGCGCTCGAATGCGGCCCTACTCCCGGATCCGGGGCCGGATCCACTCTCGGCGTCGGCTCCGGTGGAGCCGGAGCGGGAACCGTCGGCTGCCGGGCTGCCCGCCCGTCCGGCCCCTCCCGCGACGGCCCGCGAGCGCCGGCCGCTGACAGCGCGGGAAAGACGGGACCGGGCTGTCAGCGCGCATCCAGCCGGTGGACACGCTGTCACCGGCCATCCGGTGCTCGCCGAGTTCGACGCGCTGGTCACCGAGACCAACGCGATGATCTCAGCCGTGCTGGCACGATGGACAGCCACCGCGTCCGCCGCTGGCGCTGCCGCGTCCGCTGTCAGGAGCGGCGCGTCCGGTGCCAGTGCGCGGGTGGCGGCCGTCGTCCAGAAGCCATCCGCCGGCCTGGTCGCCGGCGCCCGTACCGGGCATGGCGGACATCCGTCTGTGCCGTCTGTGCCG
>NZ_CEVIVD010000059.1:8046-9371 GCF_982290655.1 Protofrankia sp. CiP1_Cm_nod3 | reverse complement strand
CGGCCGGGGCGGCGGGGCCGGCGGTAGCGCCGGGCGGGCGGGACGTCCGGCGGACGCGGCGCACGCTGTCGATCGAGACGATGCCGTACATCATCGATCACTGTTTCTACCGGCAGCCGCCGGGGTGGCCGCACCTCGCCGACAGGTTCCCGGTGATCCCGATGACCACCGTGCTGGAGATGATGATCGGCCAGGCGCGGGCGGCCGTGCCCGGCCGTGTCGTCGTCGGCGTCACCGACGTCCGGGCCCTGCGCTGGCTGGCGATCGAGCCGGCGGTCGAGGTGACCATCACCACGACCGTCCTGCCGGCCGCGGCCGGGCAGGGCCCGCCGGGAGCGGGCAGGAGCGCGGTGCGGGTGAGCATCGACGGGTACGCGCACGGCACGGTCATCCTCGCCGACGCCTTCCCGCCGGGGCCGGCGCCGTCGGCGGAGCCCCTGCCCGAGCCGTGTGACGACACGCTGGTGGACGGGCCGTCGATCTACCGTGCCGGACGGCTGTTCCACGGCCCCGGCTACCAGGGGCTGGTCACGGCCGGGCCGGTCTCCCCCGGGGGCGTCCAGGGGGAGCTCGTCGTGACGAGCGCGCCCGGTGCGCTGCTCGACGCCGCGGGCCAGCTGTTCGGCTACTGGCCGCGGGAGCATCTCGCCGCGGACTGGCTGCTGCTGCCCTCGGCCCTGCGCGGCGTGCGTTTCTTCGGCCCGCACCCGGCCGTGGGGGAGCGGCTGACCTGCACGGTGTGGATACGGGATGTCCGGGACAGCGCCATCACCGCCGATCTGGAGCTACGCGCCGCGGACGGCACGGTGTGGGCGCGTGTCGAGGGCTGGACCGACCGCCGGTTCTCCCAGGACGAGCTGATGTGGGCGATGCTGCTGCGGCCGGCGCGCAACGCCGTCGCCGAACGGGCCGCCGGCGGCTGGGTGCTCGCCCGGGAGCACTGGGCGGACACCGCCTCCCGCGAGCTCGTCACGCGCTACCACCTCGACACCGACGAGCGCGCCGTCCTGGCGGCGAAGCATCCCAGGGCCGCGCGGGAGTGGCTGCTCGGACGGATCGCCGTGAAGGACGCCGTCCGCCACTGGCTGTGGGACAACGGCGCCACCGACGTGTGGGGCATCGAGATCGGCGTGTCGGACGAGGGCTCCGGACGCCCGGTGATCGACCGGCTGCCGGTACGTGACGGCGTGCCGGCCACACCCCCGCGGGCCGCCGTGGCGCACACGGCGTTCCTCGCGGTGGCGGTCGTGCATCCCGATGGCGCGGTTGGCATCGACATCGAACGGGTGATGCCGCTTACGCCAGGGACAGCGGCAGCGGCGGGG
>NZ_CEVIVD010000059.1:5043-7741 GCF_982290655.1 Protofrankia sp. CiP1_Cm_nod3 | reverse complement strand
CCGACGCCGGCCTGCGGGCCCTGTGGCTGGCCAGGTTCCGGGCCGCCAGGCAGGCCGCGGCCAGGGCCGACGACACCGGCCAGGCGAGCCGGCCACGACGGTTCGTCGTCGAGGGGATCACGCCTGGCCATCTCCGGCTGCGGACGGACGACCAGGAGCCGCCGCGCGCCCGCTGGGTCGCGCACCAGTCGATCAACGCGCTCGGCGAGCCCCTGGACGACCACGGCCATCCGTTGGGCGGCCGCCGTCCCGCCGCGGGCGACGCCGCTGGTCGTTACTCCGTCGACGGCCCTGCCGTTGATCGTTACTCCGTCGACGGCTCTGCTGTTGATCGTTACGTTGTGGCGTGGACCTCGCCCGAGGTCGAACAGGCGGCACGGGAGAACGAAGGAGCGCGGACATGACGGCCAAGCCTCTGACAACCGGACATCCGACGACCGGCGGCCCTGCCGCATCCGGCCCTGCCGCATCCGGCCCCGCCATATCCGGCCCCGCCATATCCGGCGAAGCGGGGCCGGGCACCGAGCGGGCCGCGGTCGAGGAGCGGATCCTGCGTGACGTCGTGGCGATGCTGCACGACGTCATCGGCGACGAGTACGTGATCGATCGCGAGATCGGCCTGTCGACGTCGTTCGACACCGACCTGGAGCTGGAGAGCATCGAGTTCGTCGCCCTCGCCGACCGGATGCGCCAGCGTTACGGCGACACGGTCGACTTCGTCGGCTTCCTCGCGGACCGGACCGTCGACGAAGTGATCAACATGCGGGTCGGCGAGGTCGTCTCCTTCATCGCCGACTGCCTGACGTCACCCCAGCCAGCCCAGCCGTCCCAGTCACCCCAGTCATCCCAGTCGGCCCAGCCGGCCCAGTCGTCCCGGTCCTGGGCGTAGCGATGGCCGAGGTCCTCGCCAACGGCGTCCGCCTGCACGTCCAGCGGCTGTCGCCCAGGGGCGGCCCGGGGCCCGGGGCGCCGGTCGTCGTCATGGTGCACGGCATGGTCATGGACAACATGTCCAGCCTCTACTTCTCGCTCGGGACCAGCCTCGCCCACGCCGGCGCCGACGTGATCTGCTACGACCTGCGCGGCCACGGCCGCAGCGAACGGACACCGGACGGCTACGCCCTGGCGGACGCCATGGCGGACCTGTCGGGGCTGCTCGACGCGCTCGGCGTCGACCGTCCCGTCCACCTGGTGGGCAACAGCTACGGGGCGACGATGGCCCTGTCCTACGCCCTGGAACACCCCGGGCGGGTGGCGAGCCTCACCCTGATCGAACCGCCTTTCCTCGTCGAGGGCCTTGGCGCGCGGATGGCCCGGTCGCTGGCGCAGGTGTCGGCCGGGCTCGACGACGCCGAGGTCGAGCGGTGGCTGGAGCGCTCCGCCGGGCGGGCGGTCAGCCGGATCGCCCGCGGCGCCCAGGCCCTGCTGCGGGAGACCTCGATCGCCACGGACATGCTCGCCACCGAGCCGTTCTCCCCGCGGCGGCTGGCCCGCCTGGACGTCCCCGTGCTGGCGGTCTACGGGGCGAACTCCGACATCGCAGACCACGCCGGAGGGCTCGCCCGGCTCGTCCCGGACTGCACCCTGATCGTCCTGGCGCACCACACCCACGCGGTACTGCGGGAGGCCACCGACTACCTGCGCGTCCTGCTCAGATGGTGGCTGTTCGAGCCCGGCAGCCCGCCGCCGGCCCACCCCGGCACCGCCGGGCAGCGGTTCGAGACCCCCGACTGGGTGACCCGGATGGTCCCGCCCCCGGATCTCAACCGTCCCGCCAGCGCCTCCGCCGGCCCGGGGGAGAGCGTCGGTACCGGGGTGGCGGGGTGAGCCGTTTCCTGTTCGTCGTCCCGCCGCTGGCCGGGCATGTCAACCCGGCGGTCGGGATCGCCGCCGAACTGGCCGGCCGCGGTCACGAGGTCGCCGTCGCGGGCCACCCGGAGGTGGTCGGGCCGCTGCTGGCCCCCGGGCTCGCCCTGCTGCCACTCGCCGGGGCGTTCACCGGCCCCGCCCGGGCCGCCGTCGAGGAGAAGTCCAGGCGGCTGCGGGGCGCGGCGGCCCTGAAGTTCCTCTGGGAGGACTTCCTCATCCCACTGGCCGCGTCGATGGTCGACGAGGTCGACGCGAAGGTCGACCGGTTCGCCCCGGACCTGCTGGTCGTCGACCAGCAGGCGGTCGGGGCCGCGCTCGTCGCCCGCCGCCGGGGCCTGCCGTGGGCGACCCTTGCCGCCACGCCCGCCGAACTGGACGATCCGTACGAGCTCCTGCCCGGGGCCGGACGCTGGGTCCGTGACACGTTACGTGACTTCCAGCGCTCCCAGGGTGTGTCCGAGGACGAGGCGTGCGCTGGCGACCTGCGCTTTTCCGAGTACCTGACCCTGGTGTGCTCGGTACCCCGGATGCTGCGCACGGGCGGCTTTCCCGGCCACTACGGTTTCGTCGGCATACCGCTCGGCCGGCGGCCGGCGGCGGCCTTCCCGTGGGAATGGCTGGATGCCGAGCGTGAACATGTGCTGGTCTCGCTGGGGACGGTGACCCGCGAGGCCGGCGACCGGTTCCTGCGGGTCGCGGTCGACGCGCTCCGGCCGCTCGGGCACCGGCTGCAGGCGATAGTCGTGGCGCCGCCCGGCATCCTCGGCCACTCCGGGCCGAATCCCGCGCCCGGTGCCGCCGCTGTGGCCGACGGCGCTGTGGCCGACGG
>NZ_CEVIVD010000059.1:4456-4941 GCF_982290655.1 Protofrankia sp. CiP1_Cm_nod3 | reverse complement strand
CGACCGGCCGCGTTCTTGCCGGCGTTTCCCCCGGCAGCGGTGCTGAGGAACACATTCTTGTGCTGCCGCACGTCCCGCAGCTCGATCTCATGCCGCGGCTGTCCGCGGTGGTGTCGCACGGCGGGAACAACACGGTGTGCGAGGCGCTGGCGCACGGTGTCCCGCTGGTCGTGGCGCCGGTCCGGGACGACCAGCCCGTCATCGGGGAGCAGGTCGTGCGCACCGGCGCGGGCCTGCGGGTCAGGTTCGGCCGGGTGAGCGCGCCCGCGCTGCGCGAGTCGATCGTCTCGGTGCTGGACGAGCCGTCCTTCCGTACCGCCGCGCGGCGGCTGCGCGACGACTTCGCCGCCGCCGGGGGCGCCGTCGCCGCCGCGGACCGGCTGCTCGCGATGACCTGACCGTCGGCCCGGTGCCGACGCCGTCCGGCGAACCGCATCCGGCGAACCGCACCCGGAACAAAGAATTCGGAACACGGCCGCCGGGCG
>NZ_CEVIVD010000059.1:3489-4277 GCF_982290655.1 Protofrankia sp. CiP1_Cm_nod3 | reverse complement strand
GCGCTTTTCATGTTCCTTCCACAAGTTTTCTTCCGCGCTCTTTCGGTATTTCCTCAAATTGGCGTACGAGTTTCATCTGATGAACTCCCGGCCGGCCGGCCTGCAAAATTATCCCTCGTTTTTCCGGGAAATTCAGACGATATTTCTTCCGAAATTTTCTGATAGCTGACGGATGATCGATCAGGTGGTTGTCGTGGCGTCCGGACGGGTGCCGCCCGTATTATCCGTGGTGGGTGGTTCGTCATAGCACCAGTCGTGGACGAGCCCGCTGACGAAGATTCCGAGGAAGAGGGCCAGCAGCGGCAGCAGAATCATTCATGCTCCCAGGGGGTGGAGAAGTGAGGGGGCGTTCCCGGTGACCGGGCGGACACTGTCCCAGCCTGATTACCCGCTCCCGGGAGCATCTCACCTGACGCTCGCCCGCGGTGACGCTGTGACACGATCTGCCGGTTGTGGGCGGGTGTTCCATCGATTGGGTGGCGGCAGGGTGCCGATTGGGCGTAGCGTCGCACCCAATGTCAACGCGGGAGCTTCCAACGCAGGAGGCTGAGAGGGCGGCTGGGTTCCACCCACAGTGCCGCCGACCGCCAGAACCTGTCCGGGTAATGCCGGCGTAGGGAGGCTGTCACATGGTGCTGCCTGTCGACCGATCGGTCTCCGTGTCCGCGCCCGTCACCGACGGAACGCCCGTCAACGACGGAGCGCCTGTCACCGGTGACGCGCCCGGCTCCACGGGGCGTGACACTCGGAGGCCCGCTGCCGGCGGGCCCGGCGGCGCGTCCGCGCCC
>NZ_CEVIVD010000059.1:0-3134 GCF_982290655.1 Protofrankia sp. CiP1_Cm_nod3 | reverse complement strand
GGCGGCCCACCCACGCCGGTCACCTCCGGCCCGCTGCCCGGCAGCCGCAAGACCTACCTGGTCGGCGCCGCGGACGGCCTGCGGGTGCCCATGCGCGAGGTGCCGCTCTCCACCGGCGACAGCGTGATCCTGTACGACACCTCCGGGCCGTACACCGACACCGAGCAGGTCACGGACGTGCGCCAGGGGCTGCCCCCGCTGCGGGACGCCTGGATCGCCGCCCGCGGCGACACCGAGGCCTACCGGAGCACCCCGCCGGAGATCCGGCACGGGGAGCGGCTGCGCCGGCCGTCCCCCAGGCGGGCGCTGCCCGGCCGGGCCGTCACCCAGCTCGCCTACGCCCGCCGGGGTGAGATCACGCCGGAGATGGAGTTCGTCGCGCTGCGCGAGGGCCTGCCGGCCGAGACCGTCCGGGCGGAGATCGCCGCCGGCCGCGCGGTGCTGCCCGCGAACGTCAACCACCCCGAGTCCGAGCCGATGGCGATCGGCAGCGCCCTCCTGGTGAAGATCAACGCGAACATCGGGAACTCGGCGGTGACCTCGTCCATCGAGGAGGAGGTGGACAAGATGGTGTGGGCGACCCGCTGGGGCGCCGACACCGTCATGGACCTGTCCACCGGCCGTGACATCCACACCACCCGGGAGTGGATCATCCGGAACTCGCCGGTCCCGATCGGGACCGTGCCGATCTACCAGGCGCTGGAGAAGGCCGGCGGCAAGGCCGAGGAACTGTCCTGGGAGGTCTACCGGGACACCGTCATCGAGCAGTGCGAGCAGGGCGTGGACTACATGACCGTCCACGCCGGGGTGCTGCTGCGCTACGTGCCGCTGACCGCGCGGCGCAAGACCGGGATCGTCTCCCGCGGCGGTTCCATCCTGGCCGCCTGGTGCCTGGCCCACCACCAGGAGAACTTCCTCTACACCCACTTCGCCGAGCTGTGCGAGATCCTGCGCGCCTACGACGTGACCTTCTCACTCGGGGACGGGCTGCGCCCCGGCTCGATCGCCGACGCCAACGACGCCGCCCAGCTCGCGGAGCTGGCCACCCTCGGGGAGCTGACCTCGGTGGCCTGGGAGCACGACGTCCAGGTCATGATCGAAGGCCCCGGGCACGTCCCGATGAACAAGATCAAGGAGAATGTGGACCTGCAGCGCGAGCTGTGCCACGACGCGCCCTTCTACACCCTCGGGCCGCTGACCACGGACATCGCGCCCGGCTACGACCACATCACCTCCGCGATCGGCGCCGCGATGATCGGCTGGTACGGCACGGCGATGCTCTGCTACGTCACCCCCAAGGAGCACCTCGGCCTGCCCGACCGCGACGACGTCAAGGCCGGAGTGATCGCCTACAAGATCGCCGCGCACGCGGCGGACCTGGCCAAGGGGCATCCAGGCGCCCAGGCGTGGGACGACGCCCTGTCCGACGCCCGGTTCGACTTCCGCTGGAGCGACCAGTTCCACCTCGCGCTCGACCCGGAGACCGCCGAGGCCTTCCACGACGAGACCCTGCCCGCGGCGCCCGCGAAGTCGGCGCACTTCTGCTCGATGTGCGGCCCGCACTTCTGCTCGATGAGGATCACCCAGGACGTGCGCAAGTACGCCGAGGAGCACGGCCTCGCCGAGACCGACGCCGTGGCGGCCGGCCTCCAGGAGAAGTCGGCGGAGTTCGCCGCCCACGGCAACCGCGTCTACCTCCCGATCACGGAATCGTAGAAACCGCGGGCATCGGCGGCTGGGCGTCGGCGGGCACCGTAGGTACTTTCGGTCGCTCCGACGACGGTTTCCACCTACGGCTTCCGTATCCGTAGGTGGAAACCGCTGCGTTGATGACGGTTTTCACCTACAGGTCCGGCTCCCAGCCGCGTTGGCGTAGTGCTGTGGCGACCTGTTCGGCCACCAGCCGCGGTTCGGTGCGCAGCACATGGACCGGGAAACGCAGGATGAGGCGGTCCTGGAGCACACCGGCGTTCTGGCGGGCCAGATCGTCCCACCACTGGCGCACCTCCCGATGGTGGCCGCCGTCGATCTCCACCCAGACCCGCCACGTCTCGTACCAGACGTCGAGGTGACAGTGGCTGCCACCGGCGTCGATCCTCTCCTGCCGTCGCGCGGCCGGCAGACCGTAGCGGTTCTCGATTTTTCGATAAAGGATTTCGGCCACCGAATGGGCGCCGTCACCCAGGTCACCGAGGGTTTCGATGATCAACGCGTTGCGGCGCAGCGGCCCACGGCGCTCGACGACACGGCGAAGCTCGGCAACGGTGACCAGCCGCTGCTGGACGGCCGCGGCAAGCACAGCACGTGCGTCGTCCTCGTCCGGGGCCCAGCTGGCCATGTCCACGACCGAGCGGGGCAGCCGGGTCCGCGGCGGCGACCGCCGCGGGTGCACATCATCGGAGCCGAGATGACGGCTGCGTCGGATGATGACACCGGGGCGCCGCGTCACATGCCGGGCGGCGTCGACAAGGACGACGACCGGGCCGCCGTCGAACCCGCGTAAGCCGTCGAACGACGCCGCGGACACCCCGCCGAGCACCGCACCCGATCCGATCGACTCGACGGCCGCCCACAGCAGCTGGCTGCCGGTGATCGGGCCGGAATGGGTGACGAGCACCCCCCGCATGGGCCGCTGCCAGCGGCCGCTGCGCAGCTTCCAGCGGATCTCCGCCTCGGTCATCCCAGCATCCAGAGCCGCACGGACCGAGATGACGCCATCCTGGGCTGCCGCGATCCGCTCCCAGCCCGCACGTTCCCCACGCCCACCGGCCCGCCGCCTGGACGCGTGGCCGTTTCCGCAGGTCTCCTGGCCGCAGCCATCGTCGCCGCGAGCCTCGCTGCCAGGCTCCTCGCTGCCAGGCTCCTCGCTGCCGCGACACCTGCCGACACCGTTCTTACTGCCGCTGTTCTTGTCACCGCTGTTCTTGTTGTCACCACGCGGGTGGCGCAAGCCGGGATCATGGGCCATGCCCCCACGCTGCCACGATGTTCACCCACCCGCGAGCGAGGGCAGCTACCTGTGGACAATGCAGGCCGTAGGCGACAACGGGGCCCGTAGGTGGAAACCGTCGTTGCCACAACCAAAGCCACCTACACCCACGGAGCCCGTAGGTGGAAACCGTTGCTGCCACGAC
>NZ_CEVIVD010000058.1:26011-31834 GCF_982290655.1 Protofrankia sp. CiP1_Cm_nod3 | reverse complement strand
CGATCATGAGTCCTGTTGACCATGGTTCGTGGGGGTCGCTGGTACGCCAGTGAAGCCGGTCGCTGGAAGGTCGGACCCTCTCCGTCCGCACCCGCACCCTGTATCTCGGCGCGGCCGACGACCTTGTCCGCCACCTCGCCGCGAACGACGGCCCGACCGACCCGGCGGAGCTGGAACGTTCCACGTCGAAGCCTTCCTCGCCGACTACGCGGCCAGCCAGGCCCCAGCAACCGTGTCCCTCGTCTTCCGGGCCTTGCAGCAGTTCGGCCAGTGGCTCACCGAGGAAGAGGATCTCGACCGGTCGCCGCTCGACCGGATGCGCCCGCCGGTCGTCCCCGAACAGCCGGTGCCTGTTCTCGCCGACGATCAGATCCGGACCTTGCTCGCCGGATGCGCCGGCCGGGACCTGGTCTCCCGCCGCGACGAGGCGATCATCCGCCTGTTCATGGACACGGGCGCCCGCCGCGCCGAGATCGCGAATCTGACCGTGGAAGACGTCGACCTCACCCAGGACGTGATCCATATCCTGGCGAAGGGGCGGAAGGGCTGCGCCGTCCCGTTCGGCTCGAAGACAGGCATCTCCTTGGAGCGGTACCTGCGGGTACGCAGCAAAGACCGCTGGGCGAAGAAGACCGACGCACTGTGGCTTGGGGAGAAGGGCCGGGGCTCGTTCAGCGCCGACGGCATCCGTCAGATGCTGTGGCGCCGCGGCGAGGCGGCTGGCATCAAGGGCCTGCACCCGCACCAGTTCCGGCACACCGCCGCGCACACGTGGACGCCGGGGTGAGCCTGCGCGACGTCCAGGACGCCGCCGGCCACGCCGACCCGCGCACCACCCGCCGATACGACCGGGCCCGGCACAACCTCGACCGCCACGCCGCCTACGCCCTCGCGGCCCATCTTGCCGGGTAGCAAGATTGCTATGTGACCTGCGAGCACGACGACTGCGCCGAGCCCTAACCGCCCGATGATGTTCTGTGTGCCGCCCACCGCCTCGAGCGGAATGCCCAGCATGACCGGGTTGCGGCGGAGCTCCGCCAGCAGACAGCGCAACGACGCTCCGTCCAGCGCACGGATTGATCCGACCTGATGCACAGTCAGCGCGTGGCCCGGTCAGCTGCCGATAGCCGCAGCCCACTTCTCCCGGGTGGTGCTGTACAGGTTGCTGTCCCGCCACGGGCCGATGGCTGATGCCTCACCCTGGAACACCATGCCGAGCGTGCGGGCGACCCCGTTCATCCCGGCGTTGTCCCGGTTGGGGAACGTGATGATCTCGTCCACGGGGAGGGTGGTGAATCCCCAGGTGATCGAGGCACGGCACGCTTCCGTACCGAGTCCCTGCCGCCAGCGGTCCCGGCGGATGGACACGGCGACCTCGACCCCGGGCCAGCCGTCGGCGTAGTACAACCCGGCCCGGCCCAGGAACTCGCCGGTGGCCTTGTCCTCGACCGCCCACATGCCATACCCGAGCAGCACCCACATGCCGGCCAGATGGGTGATCAGCCGCTCGGTGCCGGCTCGGTCGAACGGGCCGTTGAGGTAGCGCATGGTCTCCTCGTCGGCGTTCATCGCCGCGTACGGGTCGATGTCCGCCGGCCGCCAGCAGCGCAGGATCAGCCGGTCCGTGACCACCGTCGGCACAACGAGCACGGTTGGCTCGCCGGACAGGCCACTCATGCCGTCAGCGCCGGACGTGGCGCGGCCGCGAGCCGTTCGCGGAAGTCGACCACGGCGGGCAGGGTCCGATAGTCCGCCAGCATGCCCAGCATCTCCCCGGCGCGCTGGGTCACGGTGTGGGTGGGGTGGCCGTCGACGACGTCCAGGACCTGGACGCCGACCCGGGCAGCCTCTTCCGGGTCCGGATGGTCCCGGCAGATCAACGCCGCGGACAGGGTGAGCAGGGCATGCCCCCACTCCTCCCGGTTCACCTGCGGCCCGGTGGCCTCGTGCGCGGCCACGGACCGCCGTGCCCACGGCTCCGCCTCCTGGCCGTACCCGATCGACGTGAGGGCGCTCGCCGCGAACATGCCTGCCGCGGCCTCTCCGAGCGGGAGATCCCCTGGCTGTGGCGGTTCGTCGGTCAGGGAACGGTGCATCAGTGCCAGCTCGGCCCGGGCCGCGGTCGCATTACCGAGGCGTCCGTGGGCGCGCGCCCGGTAGGCCGCGTTCCGGGCCCGCAGGTACGGCGGATCGGGCGGATACCCGCCGAAGACGGACACGGCCACGTCATACCGTTTCCGGTAGTAGGCGATGCCCGAGTGCATCCCGGCGACCGACGCGAGCAGCACCGCGTCCTGCGTCTGCTCGGCGTACTGTCCGGCGAGCACGGCGAGATGCCGGGCCGTGGTGAAGTCACCGACGTTGAACGCCAGCCGGGAAGCGAAGTAGGACAGCCGCCCGGCCGCCAGGCTCAACCGGTGGTGTACGGCCAGGCTGGTCCGGCCCTTCAGCGCGGTGTCGACCTGCAACCAGCGCCGTTCGACCTGGGGGAGGAGCACAGTGTGCGGGGTGACGGCGTAGACCGCGGCGATCCGGTCGATGTCGTCATCGATGTCCGCGAGCGTCAGCGGGTCAGGGTCACCGTGCGCGATCTCCCGGGAGGTGTCCGCGGCGAGCGCGGACAGCATGGTGAACGCGCCCGCCTCCAACATCTGCCGCCGGTCCGTGACGCCCACCCCCTCCCGCGGGTCACCGGCACCGATCCTCGTCCGGTGGATCCGTGCGCGGAGTTCTACTAACTCTCCGCCCGCGTCTACCGCGGTGTCGATGGCCTTCACGACGACTTCGGACGGCAGGTTCCGGCCGCTTTCGGCCCGGCTGATCCCGGCCCGGTCCAGGTTGGTGCGCCGGGCGAGCTCGGCGAGGCTGCGAATGCCCGCGGCGAGGCGCAGCGCGCGGATGCGGCCGGCGAGGTACTCGACCGCGGCCTGATCGTTCACCTGTGTGCCTTCCGCCACGGTGTGACAACACGTGCGTGAGATGCGCGTGACGTGTGTGTCAACGGCAGCTCACCTCGTCACAGCTAGTCGGCTGTCGCGCACCGTCATGAAATGTGTCGCGTCGGCACGATAACCCGGCCGGCCGCGCAACCAACAGGCGATTGGGGGATGTCGTGCCACATACCGGGACCTGCACGATCCGGACTCTGCCCCGGCCGGACACGCCGGCGGACGCGGTGCTGTACGCCGTCATCGTCTACGGCCCAGGACAGCAGCCGGTCGAGGTTCGTCTGCCGTTCCCGACCGTAGCCGCCGTAGATCATCACGCGACAAGCTGCGGGCTCGACGGCCGTGTCGTCCCGATCGTTTTCCCGTTCCACTCTCCCCGCACGGGGACCTAAGACGCAGGCCCCCGCCGTCCGTGCCTGGTGAGCAGGGCGGGGGCCTGCCCGAACGCGCGCCGGCCCGCGCGCCACGCCTACTGCCGACGCTGCCCGTGGGCGTGGCTGCGGGCCGGCGCGTCCTTCCAGCAGCGCAGAGAACAGACCGCCATGAGCGAACCGGGCGTACCGACAACGCCGGTGCCAGCACGCCCCGGCGCCACCGCGCATCGTTCCCGGATTACGGGCCGGATCACGGTCGTCATGGACGTCGGGATGACCGCGTGGGTAGTGATGTTGGCCGGCCTGCACTCCCGCGCAGGGGGCTTGTTACAACTGGGGGGTTACGTATGTGGACAGCTCACGGAGAGATCTACGGCCTGAAAGATCAGGTTCTGCCGTGGGATGACGGGCCGTTGGACTGGCCCCCGGAAGTTCTCACGCAGTTCCTCGACGCCGGCCGTCGTTTTCTGCCGGCCGCGCCCATGCGGGATCTGGCCGAGTTGGCCGCTGACTGGCAGAACAGCGCACGGCCGGCGTTGCCCGGTGGCTAGCCTCCCCGGTATGACTCGGGAGCAGCGGCATGTCGATGCCCGCCGGGAAGCGTTCGCCCGGTTGGAACGGATGCGGGAGCACTGGTGGTGGCGCCCCGGCTGGAAGATCGGCCGGTCGTTCTACCGTTCCACATCACCTTCGACGGCGCCTCCGACGTGGTCGACCTCGCTGACCGCTATCAGCAGGCACTCACTCTGCCGACCCTCGACCTGGTGCCCGCGGAGGGCCTGCACCTGACCATGCAGGGAGTCGGCTTCGCCGACGAGGGCACCCCCGGGGACTTGAACGGCATCATCACCGCGGCGTGTACACGCTGCCGCCAGCTCGATCCGTTCGACCTGACCCTCGGGCCGGCGGACGCGGACCCGGAAGCCGTCATGCTCCAGACCGCCCCGTGGCAGCCAGTGGAGGAACTACGCGCCACCGTCCGAGCCGCGATCGCCGACGTGTGGGGGCCCGAAAGGGTGCCTGAAACCGCCGACGGTTTCACCCCACACGTCTCCGTCGCCTATTCCGGCGCGGACACCTCGGCGGAGCCGCTACGTCAGCGTCTTTTCGCGGTCGAACCGATGAGCGTCACCACCACCGTCCGCGCGATCCAGCTCATCGACCTCAACCGCGACGAGCGGGTCTACCGATGGACCACTGTCGTGACCATGCCGCTCGGCGGCTGAGTAACCTCTACGGTGCGTGGGTTGCCTTGCTTGCCGATCTTTGATCGGCTTCGCTCCGTCTGCTGGGGGCGTCTGCGGGCCTCCCGAGATGGCTGCTGGGGGCTCGAAAGGTGCGAACTGCCGCGGGTGTAGCAACGCGCCCGCGGTTGCCGCTGGGGGATCATGATGCTGGTTGACCATGGCCAGTGAGGGGCGCCGCTCCGCCAGCGGGGCCGTGTTTCAGCGGGCCAGACGGGTGATGAGCCGGTCTCCCCGGGCCAGGGCGCCGGGGAGACCGCGGGAGATCAGGCCGACCAGGCGCTCACGGTTGCGGCCGTGGCGGGCGGCGAGTGGTGGGGCGGCGACAGCGGCGATGGCGGCGATGCCGGCCAGCGGGCGTCCGTAGATGCTGATCTCGGCCACGCGTCCGGCCGGGTCCAGACGGAAGTGTTCGGCCAGGTCGATGTCGTGGCCGCCGATGCGCCCGCGGGCGCCGAACACGCACTCGTCGTCGCCGGTGAACACGAAGGTGCGTTCCCAGCTCTGGAAACCGGCGAGGACGTGAGCCATGAGCGCGCCCACCTCTGCCTTGCCGGTGAACCGCACGGCGGTGACGGGCGAGCTGAAGACGATGTCCTCGGCGTACAGGGCCATGAGCGCCGCGTGATCGCGAGATGTCATGGCTTGCGCGACCGCGTCGGCGGTCTGCCGTGGATCCATGTTCACCACACTTTCGGTAACTGGGCACGTTGGTCGCTGGACAGGTCTCCTGGTCATCGACCGAGGATGATGACGAGTAGACCGGCCAGCGCGATGGTCTGCAGGGCGGCCCGGGCCCAGATGACGCTGTCCCAGCGTTGCTGGAGGGCCCGGGTGTCCGCCGGGACGGTGTGGCTGGCCGCGGCCGCGCGGAGCCGCTTGTTGATCGGCGCGCTGACGCGTACGTAGATCGCGAGCCAGGCCAGCAGCGCGGCCAGCGCTGTCGTGCCGCCGATGCGCGCGGGGCTGGTGTCGCTGGCCACGGTGGCGAGCGCCGCGGCGAGGACGGAGACCGCTCCGGGCACGGGCAGCCGGCGATCTCCGTACTCGTGGACCCGGCCGATCAGGTCGGCCACGGAGGCGTCAGCGGCATCGACCGCGGCAGGGCGCAGTACGAGCGCGGAGAAGACATCGGTGCCATAGATGATCGCGGCAGCCGCGACTGCGACGAGCGCGGCGGCGGTGGCCAGGCTGCTCACAACTGCCTCTTTTCGGTCGGTTTGTCAGTCGGTTCCGTGGCTGATCGGCTGCTGCGCC
>NZ_CEVIVD010000058.1:2723-25720 GCF_982290655.1 Protofrankia sp. CiP1_Cm_nod3 | reverse complement strand
GGGTGACGCGGGTGACGCGGGTGACGCGGGTGACGCCGGTGCGGGCAGGGCGCGGGTGAGGCAGTCGGTCAGTGCCTCCTCGAGCAGGGCGTGCAGCGCGGCGGAGTCGACGTCGACGCGGCCGACGACCAGCAGCGCGACCAGCCCGTGCGCCGTGGCCCACAGCTGCAGCACATGCTGCTCGGGCTGCCGGTCGCCGGCGGCTGCGAGCAGCCCGGTCAGGACGTCGCCGACGGCCTGCCCCTCGACCCAGGTGTCGGCGGCGGGCATGCGCACGCCGCCCAGGCCGTACATGAGCTGATACAGGTCGGGTTCGGCCAGGGCGAAGTCGAGGTAGGCATGTGCGGCCCGCCGGATGGCCGCGACGTCTGTGCCGTTCAGGACGTCTGTGCCGTTCAGGATGTCCGGGACGTCCGTGTCGGACGCTCCGGCGGGGGATTCGGTCGCCGGCCGTCGGCCTGCGGTGTCCATCGTGTCGCGCAGCCGGGCGAACCCGTCGCGGATGAGGGTGAGCAGGATGTCGTCACGGCCGGTGAAGTAGCGGTAGGCGAAGTTCGCGGAGTAGTCGATGCGTTCCGCCAGCCGCCGCATCGTCACCGTCTCCCAGCCCTCGCTTCGCGCCAGTTCCCGCGCGGCGGACAGGATCGCCTCACGGGCGGCGGCGCGCTCCCGCTCCCGGCGCCGCCGCGCACGCGTCGGTGCCGGGCTGTCTGTGCCGTCCTGGTCGTCCTGCGCGTCGATCGTCATCGGTTGTCGGCGTCTCCGGTGAGCTGTGCGAAGAACGCCTGCCCGTCGAGCTGGTCCCAGTGCTCCACGGCCATGCCGTCGACCACGCGCCAGATGTCGATCGAGTGCATCACCACCGGGCGCCCGGTCGGTGGCAGGCCCATGAAAGGGCCCTGGAACGTCGCCCGGTAGGTGAATCTGCCGGCGACCCGGTCCCCGTCGACGAGGACGTCGTCAAGGCTGACCTCGGTGTCCGGGAACGCGGCGAACCACTGCGTCCAGAACGCCCGGTTCGCCTCGCGCCCGTCCTCGACGAACGCGTTGTGGTTGATGTAGTCCGCCGCGATGAAGCCGTCGACCGCGTCCGGATCGTGATCGTTCATCAGGTCGGCGAACGCGTGCGCGACCGTCCCGGGCCGCCGTCGCGTGCTGCTCGTGGTCATGGTTCCCCTCCGGCTGTCATGGTTACGCTGTAACCAGCGTGTACGCTGTAACCAGATCAGTCAAGAGTGAACGAGACAGGACGCGGGAAGCCTTACCGATCGCTGAGCGTGGCCGGTGCTGGGGTCATGGTGGCGACTGGATGACTCCGAGGCGTCATGTGTTACCGGAGAGCGTCGGTTCGCGGTCTGCGCCTCGTCGGACGGCGGGCTGGCGAATTCCGTCTGCTCAGGTTGTCTGCCAGGCGGTGAGGAGTTCGGCTGGGCCGTAGGTGGCGGTGAGGCCGGTGGCGGTGACTCCGCCGAGGCTGACCGCGACGAGGGGGAGCGGCTCGTCGGTGAGCGCGGCCCGGTATTTCTGTAGCACCGCGAGGTCGTGGTGGTCGAACGCGGAGCGTTCCAACCATTTGATGGAGCCGAGGAAGTAGAGCTCCTTGGCGACCGGTTCCCGGTCGGCACCGACGATGTCGATCTGAATGGTGTTCGGCCGGTTCCAGTAGGAGCCGACGGCGGGGGCGGCGGGCAGCGTCTGGTCGGGCAGCAGGCGGGCGAGGGAGTCGCGCAGGAGCGGTTCGACCGCCCGGCCACGCCAGGACGTCCAGCCGTCGCGGATCCGGGCCAGGGTGAGGTCGCCGCGGCGGCGTTCGATCTCCGGCAGGTACGGGCCGATGAACCGTAGCCAGAACCGCAGGTAGGGGTCGGTGACGCGGTAGCGGCGTTCCTTCGAGCGAGTGGTCCAGACAGGCAGTTCGGCTGCCACGATCCGTTTGCTGACGAGAAGTTCGAGCGAGCGGGCGAGACTGGTGTGCGCCATCACACCGGCCGCACGGGCGATGTTGGTGAACGCGCTTTCTCCGCTGCCGATGGCGGACAGTACGTCTCGGGCGTTCGCCGAGCCGGGGAACTCGGCGGCGAGCGAGCGTTCGGCGGAGACGAGCAGCGCGGAGACGGGATTCGCCAGTTCGGCGGCGAGAAAGGACCACAGATCCCCACCCGCCGGCCAGGCCGCGCAGATCAGCGGCAGCCCGCCGGTCACCAGTGCCGCGTCGAACGCCTCGGCCGGGCCCAGCCGCAGCATCTGCCCGACTTCGGCGGGGTTGAGCGGGCCCAGCACCATCTCCTGCCCGCGCTGGTGGAACGGCCGCCCGTACGAGCCCAACGCCTCCATCATCGACAGGTCCGACCCGATCAGCACAAGCAGTACCGGCCGGCGGCTGAGCTCCCGGTCCCAGGCGCGTTGCAGCACCCCCTCGAACGCGTCGACGCGGTCCATCAGGTACGGCACCTCGTCGATGACCACGATGCTCGGACGGTCGTCGGGGAGGATCCCGGCCAGTTGCCGCAGAGCCGCGCTCCAGTTCCCGGGCACCGAGTCGGTGAACACCGTCCGTTCCGGCAGCGTGGACGCGGCGACCGCCTCCCGCAGCGCTTCCAGTTCGACGTCGGCGGACGCTCCGGCGGCGGTGAAGAACACCGCGGGAACGCCGGCTCGGTCGACGAACTCCTCGACCAGGCTGGACTTGCCGATCCGCCGCCGCCCACGGACGAGAAGGCACCTGCCCGGCCGCGACGATCCGACCTGCGCCTCCACCTCCCGCAGCAGCCCGTCCAGCGTAGCCAGCTCCCGCTCCCGCCCCACAAAATCGACCATGGCCACCGTCCACCGGCTGGGATACTACCGCTGTTGATACTATCGCCAGCGGTAGTATCAAACGCCGCCCTGTCCTGACTGTCACCTCTGGCGGGTCCCTCCCTGTGCGCCGGGCAGGGCTGTTTGTCTGCTGCTGGGACGGCCGGTGGCCAGGATCTCGACGAGATCGCGCAAATTCATGATCTGTTGTGTTGAGCAGGGACGCTGGGGCCCAATCTGGGTGGGTGCTCATGTCGGGGTGACTGTGTCCGTCCTGGCATCTGGCCAGCAGGCTCTGTGTCGAGCAAGCGAGGGGCGTATGCGCACGCGGGCAATCATGATCAAGGGTTTAGCACGCAGTTGACCATGGAGATAGCACATAGATCACCTGTGAAACAGCACGCCGGTGAACCGTGATCCAACGCGACTGTGTCGGCGTGGTCGGTGACGGCCGCGAGCTCGTCCGGTGGCTGTCTCATCTCATCTTGGCAGGTGGGGTGTTTCCGACGGCAGATGGCCGTCCGCGTACGCTCGCATCCGCCGCTGTCCGTACTCGTTGCGGTGATCGTGACTGGAATTTGCGATCTTGCCTAAGAGTCATCGAATGCGGTCTGGATGGCCTGGCCGCAAGCTGCCTCTTGGCCGGTTGATCTGGTAATGCAAGGCATCTTTGCGGGCATAACGGGCAGTTGCTGCAACGGAGCCACGCTGAATGCCCTACCGTCACTCTACGGTCGCCCTATGCAGATATCCGCGGGCGGCCGCTTCGGGATCGCCCGTGCGGGATGTCACGTTCGCGGTCTGGAAGAATGCGCGTGAATCCGGTGCATGTCCGGGTTCCGGGATCCCCGTAGGGTGTCCCGAGCCGAGCTGACGTCCATGGAGATGCTGTGAGCGAGCAGGGCGACAACGCCGAATGGGACTTCACATCGGTGGTACCCGCCGATGACCAGGCGCCCTCGACAATCGACACGACCGTGCCGCACTCGGCCCGGATCTGGAACTACTGGATGGGCGGCAAGGACAACTACCCGGTCGACCGGGAGGCCGGCGACGCCTACGTCGCCGCTTTTCCCGGCATTGTCCCGCTGGCCAAGCAGTCCCGGCAGTTCCTCATCCGTGCTGTCAGCCACCTGGCCGGTGAGGCGGGCATCCGTCAGTTCCTCGACGTCGGCACCGGTCTGCCAACCCTGGACAACACCCATCAGGTCGCCCAGCGCATCGCCCCGGAATCCCGTGTCGTCTACGTCGACAACGACCCGCTCGTGCTGGCGCATGCCCGCGCACTGCTGACCAACACCACGCCGGAAGGTGTGACGACCTACGTCGACGCGGACTTCCACAATCCGGACCAGATCGTGTCCGACGCCAGGAACGTACTGAACTTCACCAAGCCGATCGCGGTCCTGTTCATGGGGGTACTCGGCCACGTCGCCGATTTCGACGAGGCCCGGTCGATCGTGGCGAGGGTGGTGGCGGCCGTCCCGTCCGGCAGCTACCTGGTGCTGTGGGACAGCACCGACACCAGCGAGGGGTTCGACGAGGCCCAGCAGGGTTACGACGACACCGGCGCGGTCCCCTACATCCTGCGCAGCCCGCAGCAGGTCGCCCGTTTCTTCGAGGGCCTGGAACTCCTGGAGCCGGGCGTGGTGTCGATCTCGCTGTGGCGCCCGGACGCCAACAGTGCCGGCGAAGCGGTGGACGGCTACGGCGCCGTAGCCCGAAAGCCGTAGGCGTCCACCCCGCCTCCGGCAACAGGAGAACGGACAACTGGGGGGGACCGGAGCACGCGTCCACGCTGCCCGATCCCCCTTTACCGACACCACGCCGAGCCGGGTCGAGGGTCTTCAGTTGGCTGACATGGCCGCGTCTGCGACCTTCCCCGCCTTCGAGCAGGACCAGTACGGCAACACCGAGGATCGGTATCTGCGAGAGTTGGCGCCTCGGCTCTACCGCCGACCTGGTAGGCCGATCACGTCCTACGGCCTCAAGGTGCATCCCTGGAACGGTACGACAGAGGCCGCTTACCCATGGGTAGCGGCCCTGTAGGCGCGTCGGCCGGCTGAAGCCGCCTTCTGCGGGTGCCGCCGTTTCCGACAGCAGACGACCATCCGCGCGTTGTCCAATCTACTCTCATCCGCGCTCACAGAGAACCCACTCGGGAGAGGCAGACCGTGTCAGTAGCTCTCGACCCGATTAGTGATCTTCGCTAGCGGCGACGCTCTACGTCATCGACCGTAGTCGTGCACTCTCGCGACGGTGGCGGATACAGGACGGAGGATCCTCTGCGGAGGAGCGCCGAGGTCGGGTCAGTTGAGGGTCCGTCCGCGCGGAAGCACGCACGTGTTCGCGCAACGCCGGGAGGAGGAGGAGGGCGCCGGCGCCGCACGCGCGGTCCCGGACGAGGCCCGGCAGTCTTGTCACGCGGATCGGGTGGCCGAGGGCCTGCCTGGTCATCGTCCACAGGTGCCCGGCGAGCCTGGGTGGGGTGTAATGCCTGCCGTGCCGTGCCCGGACCTCTGGTGGGAGAGCGGCCGCGTATGCGGCCCCCAGGCCCTCGCTCGACGTCAGGGCCGTGATGGAGGGATCCGGGCTGGTCTCGCGGGGAAGGGCCGGCGGCGTGGCGGCGACAGTGGACGCCACGTCCAGCCACCTGCCCGACAGGCCGGCCTCGCGGGCGCGGGCCGCCCACCAGCCCGGAACCGCGGCGAGCACGGCCGCCGCGGCGGCGGAAACCGGCCCGACGGGGTCGGCGTCAGCGACCTTCGCGTGGGAGCCTCGCGCCCCGAGGTCTCGTGCGGCAGCGGGTATGGCCACGATCCCGCGGTCTGCCGCAAGCCACCGACAAGTTGACGGGCGGTCCGCCAGATGATCGGACGAACTGGGCAGTCCCTGCAGGCGTATGTCCGTCTTCTGCTCGAGGAGGAGGCGGTCATGCTGACCACGGAGGAGGCCGCCGAGCAAGGCCCGCTCCATCGCGGCGCGAGGCACGGTGACCGCGTCCGACGTGGTGGATGCCGTCACCGAGGCACGCAACGCCCACCCATAATTGTTCTTGGTACCTCGGAGCCAGCCGACTTCCTGGTCGGCCCAGACGCGGTGACGGAGAAGGCGCGCACGGTGGCGGCCGGCGCGCGGCTGGCGGCTCCGTATGCGGTCGACCTCGAATCTGAGTTCGGTCATTTGGTTAGTACTGCAACGGCACTTGTGGCCAGTCGTGGCCGTAGCGCTTGTAGTGGCTTCGGCGGGCTTGCCACTGGCGGTGGCGGCGCCAGTCTGACCAGTACCCGACGGCCTGTTCGTCGGGGGACAGCGGGGTGAGCAGGGCGGCGTACAGGTGCCCGATCTCGGGCACGGTCAGCGGGATCAGTTCGCCGTCGCCGCCGCCAGCGGCGCCCCCTTTTGAGCCTGTGCTCGCATCACCGCGAGCCAGGCCAGGGCCAGCATGGACAGGGTGGTGTGCGCGTACCAGCCGCACCAGGTGCGGGCCTGATAGTCGTCCAGGCCGGTCTCGTTCTTCGCCTGTTGGAAGCATTCCTCCACCGGCCACCGCGCGCCGGCGACCCGGGCCAGCTCGGCCAGGCCGGTGGAGCGTGGGCCGTAGCAGATGTAGTAGGCGATCTTGTCGGGGTCGCGGACCGAGCGGCGGGCCAGCAGCCAGTGCCCGCGGCCGGGCCGCCAGCCGATCCGGATCGCCACGCGCGCCCAGTCGTAGACCCGGGGGCCGTGCGCGCCGTCGCCACATGAGATCCGTCGCCATGCCCGGGCCGGCAGCGCGGCCACCACCTGGTCGGCGCGGCCATAGCCGTACCCCTGGGCCAGGACGTCGTCGTCGCGGCGGGTGGCCACCACGTGGAACAGGTCGTGCTCCTCCAGCCACACCCGCAGGTACTTGACCTGCCCGTAGATCTCGTCGGCGGTGAACCAGGCCCACGGCACCCCGGCGTCGAGCACCCGCTGCAGCATGGTGATTGCGATACGGGGCTTGGTGGTCATCTCGGCCGTGTCGGGGATCCCGGCGGCCCGACACCGGGCACGATCCAAGGTCCACGACTCGGGCAGGTACAGCTCCCGGTCGATCAGCGCGTGCCCGTCCGCAGTGACGTAGGCGGCGAACACCCCGACCTGGCAGTTGTCCTTCTTGCCCGACGTGCCGGTGTACTGCCGCTGCACCCCTGCCGAGCAGGCTCCTTTCTTGATGAACCCGGTGTCGTCGATGACCAGCACCGCCTGCGGGGTCCCGAGGTGTTCGACCAGGTAGTCGCGGACGTCGTCGCGGGCCGCGTCGACATCCCAGTCGGCGGTCCGCAGCAGCCGCTGCATCCCGTCCGGCGACACCTCCTCGGCATGCTCGGCAATGGTCCAGCCGTTCTTGCGCTCCAGCTCGGAGAGCAGCCCCTCCAGATACCGGCGCATCCGCGCTCGGGGCTCAGCCCGGGCGAACCGGCCACCGACCCGTTCACATACCCGGTCAAGCTCGTCCCGCCACATCCCCACATCAACATCGTTCACGTCATGTACAACACCCGAGCAGCGCACACCCTGCCACCAAGTGCCGTTGCAGTACTAAGCCTCTTGTGAACCTCCCTTGAACACCTGGGGGAAGGCACGCGAGGAAGGGAAGGCGTGGTCAGGTCAGCCCGGGCCCGAGGCGTCATCGATCGTCCGGCCGCTCTGCCTCGCCGAGGGCCCGGAGATCTCGATGTGGCGGGGCTGGCTGCTGCGGGCCTTCGCCAGCCGGACGGCCAGCACCCCGCTGTCCAGGCTCGCCGTCACCGATTCGGGGTCGACGTCTCCGGGCAGCGTGATCTGGTGCTCGAAGTGGCGGAGCAGGTCAATGATCTATCCCCATGCCTGGTACGCAAGGCACACGAGCCAGTTCTCGCGGCCCCCGGGGATCTCGGGCGCACTCGGTTGGGTATCCGGCACGCGGGCAGTCTCTGAGAACGACCGCGTCGTTCGGGGAGACATCTTGGATGCTTTGCGCGGTGGTGCAACCACGACCCACGTCGGGTGGGGGCGATCGATATGTCACATGGTGATGGCGATTTCGCGACAGATGAGGACGGTGCCCGCGGCTCACGATCGAATGACCTTGGAGCCGGTGCTCCTCGAGCAGGGGTTCTCCACCACGGTGACCCGCGCCTCGATGATGCTCGGAGCGAGCGGGGGACGGACCGGGCGGCCGGGATCGGCCGCACGGTCGGGTCGCAGAAAGTGGTCGCCACCTTCAGTACCTACGCCGATGCCGAACGGGCCGTCGATCGACTTGCCGACCTTCACTTCCCGGTGGAGAGGACCGCCATCGTCGGCCGCGACCTGCACACGATCGAGAAGGTCACGGGCCGGCTGACCTGGGCGTCCGCGGCAGGCCGGTCGGCGCTCGCTGGTGCCGTCACGGGCGCGCTGATCGGCTGGATCTTCGGCCTGTTCAACTGGATCAATCCTGTCCAGGCAGCGGCGCTGCTCGCGCTCTACGGAGCCATCTTCGGCGCAATCCTCGGTGCTCTGATGGGCCTGCTGATGTACGCGTTCAGCCGGGGCCGGCGGGATTTCGTCTCCGTGTCGGCGCTGAGTGCCGATCGCTACGACCTGCTCGTCGATGCCGACGTGGCGGACGAGGCGGCCCGGCTCCTGGCGCAGACCGAGTTCGGCCGGCTCTCGTCCGCCGGGAGCGGCCGGAGCTGACATTGATCGTCCGTCGGCCCGGCACGCGCGGTGGCGCGTCGTGCGGACGTGTCGGCCTCTGCTCCGCCGTCTTGCACTGGTTCGCCGGGTGGCGGCGTGTTGCGGTCTTCGTCCGGCCGGTCCTAGCGTGGTCGTGAGGACTGCCGGGGCCCCGCCACTTCCATCAGAAGGCTCCCACCGGGAGGTCATCGTGGGTAAGGTAGTAGGAATAGACCTGGGTACTACGAACTCGGTCATCGCCGTCGTCGAGGGTGGCCAGCCGACAGTTATCCCCAATATTGAGGGCTCGCGCACGACGCCTTCGGTCGTTGCTTTCACGGAGAGCGGCGAGCGGCTGGTGGGTGAACTCGCCCGCCGTCAGGCGGTTCTCAATCCCAAAGGCACGATCACCGCGGCCAAGCGATTCATCGGCCGCCGGTACAGCGAGGTCACCAGCGAGCTGAAGACAGTCACGTACGACATCACCGCCGGGAAGGAAGACGCAGTACGGATCTTCGTTCGCGGGCGCGAGTACGCCCCCGAGGAGATCTCGGCGATGGTGCTCCGGAAACTGGCCGACGACGCCGCCAAGTTCCTCGGCGAAAAGGTCACCGAAGCCGTGATCACGGTGCCGGCTTACTTCAACGACGCGCAACGGCAGTCGACCAAGGACGCCGGCCGGATCGCCGGCCTGGACGTACTGCGCATCATCAACGAGCCCACCGCCGCCGCGCTGGCCTACGGGATGGACAAGAGGTCGCACGAGACCGTACTGGTCTTCGACCTGGGCGGCGGCACCTTCGACGTCTCCGTCCTCGACGTGGGCGACGGGATCGTCGAGGTGCGCGCCACCGCCGGCGACACCCATCTCGGCGGCAACGACTGGGACCGCCGCCTGGTCGACTTCCTTGCCGACGATTTCAAGAACCAGACCGGCATCGACCTGCGCAACGATCCGCAGGCACTGCAGCGGCTCTTCGAAGCCGCCGAGAAGGCGAAGGTCGAGCTTTCGTCCGTCTCCCAGACCCAGGTCAACCTGCCGTTCATCACCGCCGACGCGAACGGCCCGAGACACCTCAACACCACCATCACTCGCTCGCAGTTCGAGAAGATCACGGCCGATCTGCTCGAGCGGTGCCTGCCGCCGCTGCGCCAGGCGATGGCGGACGCGAAGGTCTCCGAGCAGGACCTCGACGAGGTGATCCTCGTCGGCGGCGCCACCCGCATGCCGGCCGTGCAGGCCCTGGTGCGCCGGCTGACCGCCGGCAAGGAACCCAACATGACGGTCAACCCGGACGAGGTCGTCGCCGTCGGCGCCGGCATCCAGGCCGCGGTCATCAAGGGCGAGGTCTCCGACGTGCTGCTGCTGGACGTCACCCCGCTCTCCCTCGGCGTGGAGACGCTCGGCGGCGTGAGCACGAAGGTGATCGAGCGCAACACCACCATCCCCGCGCGCCGGAGCGAGACGTTCTCGACGGCGGAGGACAACCAGTCGGCCGTCGACGTCGTGGTGCTCCAGGGCGAACGTGAGATGGCCGCCGACAACCGGACGCTGGGCCGGTTCCGGCTCGAGGGCATCCGACCCGCCCCGCGCGGCCAGGCACAGGTCGACGTCACCTACGACATCGACGCCAACGGCATCCTCAACGTCACCGCGAAGGACAAGGGCACCGGCGCCGAACAGCGGATCACCATCTCGGACAACACCAACCTGCCGCAGGACGAGATCCAGCGCATGGTCGCTGACGCCGAGCGCAACCGGGCCGAGGACACCCGGCTGCGCGAGAACGCCGACGCCCGCAACCAACTCGACACGATCGCCTACCAGGTCGAGCAGCGGCTCACCGAACTCGGCGACCAGGTCCCCGTGCACGAGAAGGCCCGCGCCGAACAGCTCATCGCCGACGCTCGCCGCGCGCTGGAGGAGCACGCCGACGTCGACCGCGTCCGGCCGATCATCAACGATCTCCAGCAGGTCCTCTACGGCCTTCCGGCTGTCGCGCAGCGCGAGGCGGCATCGACGGCCAGCGGCGGAGCTGGAGCCGGTGGACCGGGCGAGACCTCGGCCGGTGGGGACGACGTCATCGACGCCGACTTCACCACCCATGACGATGGGTGAGAACCGATCGGATGCCGAGCGGCCCGAGACCACCCCGGCACCCGACCTCGCCGCGAAACTCGAGCAGTGCCAGGCCAGCCACCTGCGGACTCTCGCCGACTTCGACAACTACCGTCGGCGGACCGGACGCGAGATCGGCGCCGCGAAGGCAGCCGAGCGGGATCGTGTGGTTCTCGCGTGGGTGCCGGTGCTGGATCACCTCGAGCTCGCCCTCTCGCACACGGACGCCGACCCCGACTCGCTCGTCGACGGGGTACGCGGGGTACGCCAGCTCGCTCTGGGCGCGCTGCGGAACTCCGGGGTCACTCGACTCGACGACGAGACCGGCGCCTTCGACCCGACCCGTCACGAGGTCGGCGCCGTCGTCGACAGCGGCTCAACGTCCCGTCCGCCCCCGGCGGGCACCGTCGTGGAGGTGCTCCGGCCGGGCTACCAGGCCGACGGCCGCGTACTGCGTCCCGCGTCCGTGGCCGTGAGCGCCGGACCGAAACCGAACAGCGGAGCAAGATCGAACAACGGGCCAAGGCAGGATACCGGGTCAGAACCAGGAATGGGACCCGGACCGGATACCGAGCCGGAAGCATCGTGACATGAGCAGCGGCCGGACCACGAATCGGGCCAGCGAGGACTTCTACGAGATCCTCGGGGTCCCTCGGAACGCCGACGCTGACGCGATCCAGCGGGCGTACCGGAAACTCGCCCGCCAGTACCACCCCGACGTCAACTCCGATCCTGGGGCCGAGGAGCGGTTCAAGGACCTGTCGGAGGCGTATGACGTGCTCTCCGATCCCGACACCCGGGCGCGCTACGACCGGTTCGGCGGAGATTTCCGCCGGATGCCCGAAGGCGCCGAACGATGGGCAGGCGCGGGTGGCGGGGCGCGTGCCGGCGCCGGTGGCCCGGGCTTCCGGTTCGAGGGGTTCGAGGGGTTCGACTTCGAGGACCTGTTCGGCGGTATGGGCGGCGGATTCTTCCGCGGCCGAGGCCGGGCGGGACCGGTGTCCGGTGCCGACCAGGAAGCCGAGATCGAGGTCACCCTCGCCGAGGCCTACCGAGGCGGTCGGCGCAGCGTCACCCTGGCGGGCCCGACCGGACCCCGCGAGGTCCAGGTCACCATCCCGCCCGGAGTGATGCACGGGCAGCGGCTGCGGCTCGCGGGCCAGGGCGGGCGCGGCCGGGACGGCGGGGATCCGGGCGACCTCTACCTCGTGGTGCGGCTGGCGCCCGGCCCCCGATTCCGGGTCGAAGGCCGGGACGTGCACACCGATCTGCCCCTCGCGCCGTGGGAGGGCGTGCTCGGCACGAAGGTCGCCATCACCATCCCGGACGGCGAGCAGGTGATCGTCACCGTCCCGCCCGGCAGTTCCACCGGCCGCAAGCTCCGCCTGCGCGGCAAGGGCCTGCCCCGCTCGGCGCGTGGTTCGAGGCGCGGTGACCGCGCCGGCGACCTCTACGCGCACGCCCGAATCATGGTCCCGGCCAACCCCACTGCGCGGGAGACGGAGCTGTTCCGCGAGCTCGCGGAGGTCTCGTCCTTCAACCCCAGGGAGAGGTCATGACGACGCTGCTCGTGCGCGCTAGCGCCCGTACTCAGGGCCTCGACCTCGACGCGTTCTGTGTCGCGGCGCACCTGCATCCCGACCTCGTCCGACGGCTGGTGACGCTGGGTCTCCTCGACGCGGAGATCGACCCCGCCGGCCACTACACACTCGCGATGACGGCGGTGGCACGCGCCGGCCGGATCGAACGGCTGCGCCGCGACCTCGGCATCACCTACACGGCGACCGGGGTCGTGCTCGACCTGCTCGACCGGATCGACGAACTCGAACGGCTCCTCCGTGCCCGACCCGCCCGAGGCGAGGTGCATCCATGGACATGAACAAGCTGACCGAGAAGTCCCGCGAGGCTCTTGACGCCGCGCAAGCTCGAACGGTGCGCCTCGGCCATGCCGAGGTGGACGGCGAGCACCTGCTGGCCGCGCTGATGGAACCACCCGAGGGACTGGTGCGCCGCCTGCTGATCGCCTCGGGCGGAGATCCGGCCGCGGTCGCCGAAGTGGTCGAGAACGAACTGCGGCGCCGGCCCAAGGTGTCCGGACCCGGCGTGCGACCCGGCGAGGTGTATGTGACCCAGCGGCTGTCCCGCCTGCTGGACGCCGCCAGCAGGGAGGCCGGTCGGCTCAAGGACGAGTACGTGTCGGTCGAGCACCTCCTCCTCGCCCTCGTCGACGAGGGACAGTCCAGCGCCGCCGGCCGGATCCTCGCCCACAACGGCCTCACCAGGGAGAAGCTGCTCACCGCGCTGACCGAGGTCCGCGGGAACCAGAGGGTGACGTCCGCGAACCCCGAGGCCACCTACGAGGCGCTCGAGAAGTACGGCCGCGACCTGGTCGCGGAAGCCCGCGACGACCGGCTCGACCCGGTCATCGGCCGCGATTCCGAGATCCGCCGGGTCGTGCAGATCCTCTCCCGCAAGACGAAGAACAATCCGGTGCTGCTCGGCGACCCCGGGGTCGGCAAGACGGCGATCGTCGAGGGCCTCGCCCAGCGCATCCACCGGGGCGACGTACCTGAGGGACTGCGCGACCGGACGGTGTTCCAGCTCGACCTGGCGGCGCTGGTCGCCGGAGCCAAGTACCGGGGCGAGTTCGAGGAGCGACTCAAGGCGGTTCTGAGCGAGGTCAAGGCGGGCGAAGGCCGGATCCTGCTGTTCGTCGACGAGCTGCACACCGTCGTCGGCGCCGGCGCGGCCGAGGGGTCGATGGACGCCGGGAACATGCTCAAGCCGATGCTCGCCCGCGGCGAACTGCACCTCATCGGCGCCACCACCGTCGAGGAGTACCGCAAGCACATCGAGGCGGACGCCGCCTTCGAACGCCGCTTCCAGCCGGTGCTGGTCGACGAACCGACGGTGGAGGACACGATCTCGATCCTGCGCGGACTGCGCGAACGGTTCGAGATCTTCCACGGCGTGCGGATCCAGGACGGTGCGCTGGTCTCGGCGGCGGTGCTGTCGCACCGCTACATCTCCGACCGGTTCCTGCCCGACAAGGCGATCGACCTCGTCGACGAGGCGTGCGCCATGCTCCGCACCGACATCGACTCGATGCCCACCGCGCTCGACGAGATCACCCGCAAGGTCACCCGGCTGGAGATCGAGGAGGCCGCGCTGGCAAAGGAGAACGACCCGGCCAGCGTCGCCCGGCTCGACCAGCTCCGCAAGGAACTCGCCGACCTGCGCGCGGAGGCCGACGCGATGCGCGCACAGTGGGAGTCAGAACGGCAGGCCATCCGCAAGGTCCAGGAGCTGCGCGAGGAGATCGAGCACGTCCGCCGGCGCGCAGACGAAGCCGAGCGTGCCTACGACCTCAACACCGCCGCCGAGCTGCGCCACGGCCAACTCCCGGAACTGGAACGCCGGCTGGCCGCCGAGGAGGAACGTCTGGCCGGCCGCCAGCACGGGCAACCGCTGCTGCGTGAACTGGTGACCGAGGAGGAGATCGCCGACATCGTCTCCCGCTGGACCGGCATCCCCGTCACCCGGCTCGTCGAGGGCGAGCGCGAGAAGCTGCTGCGCCTCGACGACATCCTGCACCAGCGGGTGGTCGGCCAGGACGAGGCCGTCAGCCTGGTGGCGGACGCCGTCATCCGCGCGCGCTCTGGTATCAAGGACCCCCGGCGCCCGGTCGGGTCGTTCATCTTCCTGGGACCGACCGGCGTGGGGAAGACCGAGCTCGCACGCACGCTCTCCGAGGCGCTGTTCGACGCCGAGGAGGCGATGATCCGCATCGACATGAGCGAGTACCAGGAGCGCCACACGGTCAGCCGGCTGATCGGCTCTCCTCCGGGCTATGTCGGTTACGAGGAGGGCGGCCAGCTCACCGAGGCGGTGCGTCGCAAGCCGTACTCCGTGGTCCTCTTCGACGAGATCGAGAAGGCGCATCCGGATGTGTTCAACACGCTCCTGCAGGTCCTCGACGACGGCCGGCTGACCGACGCGCGGGGCCGAACCGTGAACTTCACCAATACGGTGATCATCATGACGTCGAACATCGGCTCGCAGTGGCTGATGGACGCGGTGACGCCCGACGGCGAGATCGAACCCGAGGCCCGGGCCCGGGTGATGGCCGACCTGCGGGAACGATTCCGCCCGGAGTTCCTCAACCGGCTCGATGAGATCGTCCTGTTCAAGCCGCTGACCCTGGCCGAAATCGAACAGGTCGTCGACCTGCTCGTCGAGGACCTGCGCCGGCGGCTCGTGGACCGCCGGATCACCCTGGAGATCACCGAGCCGGCCCGGTTGTTCATCGCCCGCGAGGGGTTCGACCCGGTCTTCGGCGCCAGGCCGCTGCGGCGGTTCATCCAACGTGAGGTCGAGACCCGGATCGGCCGGGCACTGGTCGCCGGCGACGTCACCGACGGCTCCCGCGTCACCGTCGACCTGATCGAGGGCCACCTCGCTGTCACGCATGACGTGCCCGCGATGCAGCGGGGATGACGGCCGCGGCGGCGCGGCGCGGTACTCAGCCGCGGATAGACACCCCCGGCGGGTCCTCGGTGACTCCGCCTACGGCACCGCCGAACCACCACTACCGGATTTTGGTAGCTCGTAGGATCTGGCGGTGTCGCCGCCTCCGGTACGGCCGATCCCGGTCCACCGCGTTTCCCCACCGGGCCGCGCTGATCACCGCCGCGGAGGCCGTCGACCGCGGTTCACCCGCCCGCCTCGAGATCGGGATGGTCAAGACCCGCGGTGCCGCCCTGCTGCACGACGTCGTCGACCGGGGCCGTCCAGGTTCACGGCGCACTCGGCCTCACCCCCGACACACCGCTGGCACACCGTCCGAGCGGGCATCAGCCCAGAGCGTCGGTGATCGGCGCGTCCGTCCCCATCGTCACGATCAGCTTCCGGTTGGCGAACTCCTTGATGCCGAGGTGGGACAGCTCCCGGCCGTAGCCGGACCGCTTGATGCCGCCGAAGGGCAGTTCCGGCTCGGATGACGTCGGATGGTTAATCCACACCATCCCGCTCTCGATCCGGCTGGCGACTGCACGCGCCCGGGAGATGTCGCTGCTGAACACCGCACCGCCGAGACCATAGGGCGAGTCGTTCGCCAAGGAGACCGCCTGGTCATCGTCCTGTACCCGATAGACGACCGCGATCGGTCCGAACAGCTCTTCGCGATGGGCGCGCATCTTCGGCGTCACGCCGACGAGGACCGTGGGTTGCACGAACGCTCCGGGGTGGTCGACGCGCCCGCCGCCGACGACCGCGGTCGCTCCCTTGTCCAGCGCGTCGCGGACCTAGTCTACCAGCGTCTGGGCGGCCTGCTCGGAGCACACCGGTGCCAGCGTGGTGGCCTCGTCAACGGGGTCGCCCGGAACCAGCTCGAGCATCCGTTCGGCCAGCGCGGTCACGAACCGGTCGAATACCTCGGATATCACGATCATCCGCTTAGTGCTCACGCAGCTTTGCCCCATGTTGTGCAGGCGGCCGATCAGGGCCGCTTCGACGGTGCGGTCGAGGTTGTTGTCATCGAGCACGATGAACGGGTCGCTGCCGCCCAGCTCGAGGACGCTCTTCTTCACGTTTCGGCCGGCGGTCTCACCGACGCTGACCCCGGCCCGGTCGCTTCCGGTCAGCGATGCGCCCCGAACGACATCAGACTCAATCACCCGGTAGACCTCGCGGCCGGGAACCAGGAGGTTGGTGTAAAATCCTCGCGGCGCACCCGCGTCGGCGAACAGCTGCTCGACGGCTAGGGCCTGTTCTGAGTCCGGATCACAATCGGGGTGTTCGTCCTTCGCTCGGGTGCTTCGGCTGGGTAGCACGGCTGTATGACGCGTGGTGAGCTGACCGACGGTGAATGGGAGTTGATCGAGCCGCATCTCCCGCTGGGGACGTCCGGACCGATCCCTGACCTGCGCAGCTGTTTCAACGCGGTGATGTGGAGGTTCCGTACCGGTAGCCCCTGGCGGGACGTGCCCGAACGCTACGGCTCCTGGTCGACGATCTACGACCGGTTCCGCGCGTGGGCGCGGGACGGGGTCTTCCAGTAACGCGCCGGTGTCATAAACAACCGTGCGCATTATCCGGCTGCCTGCCAGGGTTCGTCGTCGAACAGTCCGGCCTCTGCGAGGAATGCGCGGGCGCGTTGCCGGAACTCTTCGGGCAGCTTGCCGTGTTCGCTTTCGTACTCGGCGACCAGTTCCTGTGCGGTAGCCCTGCCGGCGGCATGCAGGGTGGCTGCGCGGGCTTTCTCGACGGCGGCCTCGGTCAGCCATGCGGATACCGGCTTGCCTTCTTCCGCGGCCGCTGTCTTGATCGCCTTCTCGACCTCGGAGGGCACCGAGATCGACAACTTGCGTACACCCATGATCCTAGTGTAATGCCTGGTAGGAAGATCTTCCTACCGTATCCAGTGGTCCTGACGAGGTCTGCCGATGGGAAGTGGGGCCGTCGACGTGGGGGCGGAGGGCGTTGGGATCCGGGAGATCGACGGAACGGGGGTGGGTACCGATACGCTCATCGTCGTGCTGAGAACGCTCGACCTGCGTGGAAGTCTGCCGTCACCGCCACGGGTGCGCGGGCTGCTGCCCCGCGCCGCGCTGGACGTCGACGCCGCGCTGGCAGCGGTCCGCCCGGTCTGCGACGACGTGCGCGACCGGGGGGACGCCGCGGTCCTCGACGCGGGGGAGCGGTTCGACGGGGTGCGGCCGCCCTCGGTCCGGGTTGCCGCGGACGCGCTGGCCGCCGCGCTGGACGGCCTCGACCCGCGGGTACGGGACGCCCTTGAGGAGGCGATCCGGCGGACCAGGCTGGTGCACCGCGCCCAGCGCCGCGAACCGGTGACCATCGATGTGGCCCCGGGCACCAGGGTGACGGAGCGTTGGATCCCGGTGCAGCGGGTCGGACTCTACGTGCCGGGCGGGCGGGTCGCCTATCCCAGCAGCGTGGTGATGAACGTCGTGCCGGCGCAGGAGGCCGGGGTCGCCTCCCTGGCGCTGGCGTCGCCGCCGCAGGCGGAGTTCGGCGGTCTGCCGCATCCGGTGGTCCTCGCCGCCGCCGCGCTGCTGGGCGTGGAGGAGGTGTACGCCGCCGGCGGCGCCCAGGCGATCGCGATGTTCGCGCACGGGACGTCCAGCTGCCCGGCGGTGGACGTGGTGACCGGGCCGGGCAACATCTACGTGACCGCGGCGAAGCGGCTGCTGCACGGCCTGGTCGGCGTGGACGCCGAGGCCGGACCGACCGAGGTCGCGATCCTCGCCGACGACACCGCGGACCCCGCCCACGTCGCGGCCGACCTGATCGCCCAGGCCGAGCACGACCCGATGGCCGCCTGCCTGCTGGTCACCCCGTCGCGAGACCTGCTCGACGCGGTCGAGACCGAACTCGACAAGCAGGTCGCGGTGACCCGCCATCGGGAGCGGGTACGTACGGCGCTGACCGGCCAGGGGGCGGCGGTGGTGGTCGACGACGTCGACGCGGGCCTGGCGGTGGTCGACGCCTGGGCCGCCGAACATCTGGAGATCCAGACCGTGGACGCCGCGGCCGTCGCCGGCCGGGTCCGTAACGCCGGGGCCGTGTTCGTGGGGGCATGGGCGCCGGTGTCGCTGGGGGACTATCTCGCCGGCTCGAACCACGTCCTGCCGACGGGCGGTACCGCCCGGCACAGCAGTGGGCTTTCGGTGTCGGCGTTCCAACGGCAGGTTCACGTGGTGGAGTGTGACCGCGAGGCTCTCGCCGAGGTGGCGCCCAGGATCGCCGCGCTCGGTGGCGCCGAGGATCTCATCGCCCACGTCGACGCGGTGGAGGTGCGGCTGCGATGACCACAACAGGATCGGGATCGGGATCGGGACCGGCGAGCGGAGCCGGGCCGGCGAGCGGAGCCGGGCCGGTGACCGGACCAGCGGGCGGATCGCCGAGGGGATCAGGGTCGGACGGCGCGGTCGCCGGCTGGCCCGCCACACCCGCCGCCGGCCGTAGCCGCCCGGTGCGCTCGCCCACGCTCGACGAGCTGCCGCTGCGGGACGATCTGCGCGGCATGGTGCCCTACGGCGCGCCGCAGCTCGACGTCCCGGTGCTGCTCAACACCAACGAGAACCCGCACCCGCCGTCCGCCGGGCTGGTGGACGCGCTGGGCAAGGCCGCCTCCCTCGCCGCCACCGAGGCCAACCGCTATCCGGACCGCCAGGCCGAGGCGCTGCGCGCCGACCTGGCCTACTACCTGACCCCGGACGCCGGTTTCGGCCTGCGCACCGACCAGGTGTGGGCGGCGAACGGGTCGAACGAGGTGCTCCAGCAGCTCTGCCAGGCCTTCGGCGGGCCGGGCCGGGTCGCGCTGGGGTACGAGCCGTCCTATTCGATGCACCGGCTGATCGCGGTGGCGACCGCGACCGGCTGGGCCGGTGAGCGCCGCGAGCCCGACTTCACCCTCGACCCGGACGCGGTCGCCGCGGCGATCCACCGGCACCGGCCGTCCCTGGTCTTCCTGGCGTCGCCGAACAACCCCACCGGCACCGCGCTGCCGCTGGAGGTGGTGCTGGCCGCGTGCGCGGCGGTCGGTGAGACCGGCTCCGGCATCGTGGTCGTGGACGAGGCGTACGCGGAGTTCCGCCGCGCCGGGGTCCCCAGCGCGCTGGCCCTGCTGCCGTCCCAGCCGCGGCTGGTGGTCACCCGGACGATGAGCAAGGCGTTCGCGCTGGCCGGCGCCCGCATCGGCTACCTTGCCGCGCACCCGGCGGTGGTCGACGCGCTGCAGCTGGTGCGCCTGCCGTACCATCTGTCGACCTTCACGCAGGCGGTCGCGCGCACCGCGCTCGCGCATGCCGACGAGCTGCTCGCCACGGTCGAGGCGGTCAAGGCGCAGCGTGACCGGCTGGTGGCCGAGCTGACCGGGCTCGGCTGCGCGGTGGCGCCCAGCGACGCGAACTTCGTCCTGTTCGGCCGGTTCACCGACCAGCGGGCGGCGTGGCAGGGGCTGCTCGACGCGGGCGTGCTCGTCCGGGACGTCGGCCTGCCCGGCTGGCTGCGGGTCACCGCCGGTCTGGCGGGCGAGGTCGACGCCTTCCTGACGGCGACCCGCGCGCTGCTGGCCGAGGGGGCCACGGCGCTGGCGCCCCCCGCCGCCGCGCCGACGGATCCGGCCTCCGCAGCCGCGGCGCCCGCTACCGCAAGGCCTGCCACCGCGACGTCCACCGACGCGAGGCCCACCGTCGAACTGCCCTACCTCGGGGAGGAGTGACCAGGGATGGGTCGCACAGCCCGCATCGAGCGCAAGACCCTGGAGTCGCACGTCGTCGTCGAGCTGGATCTCGACGGGGCGGGTGTGTCGTCGTCGTTCACCGGGGTGCCGTTCTTCGACCATATGGTCAGCCAGCTCGGCAAGCACGGCGGTTTCGACCTCACCGTCCGCACCCGTGGTGACCTGCACGTCGACGCCCACCACACGGTCGAGGACACCGCGATCGCCTTCGGTGACGCGCTGCGCGAGGCGCTCGGTGACAAGTCCGGGATCCGGCGTTTCGGGGACGCCCTGGTGCCGCTGGACGAGGCGCTGGTGCAGGCCGCGGTGGATCTTTCCGGCCGTCCGTACTGCGTGGTCGTCGAACCGGAGCTGATCGAGCTCATCGGCACCTACGACACGACGCTGACCCGGCACGTCTTCGAGTCGATCGCCGCGTCGGCGCGGATCGCTCTGCACGTGCGGGTGCTGTCGGGCCGCAACGCCCACCATGTGGTCGAGGCCCAGTTCAAGGCGGTCGCGCGGGCGCTGCGGGACGCGGTCGCGCTCGACGGGCGGGTAGCCGGCGTGCCGTCCACCAAGGGCGTGCTGTGACGGGGAGGGGCCCGCGGTGACGGGGCCGCGGGTGGTCGTCCTCGACTACGGGTCGGGGAACCTGCGCAGCGCGCAGCGGGCGCTCGCCCGAGTCGGCGCGGACGTGACCGTGACGGCCGACCTGGCCGCAGCCCGGGCCGCGGACGCCCTGGTGGTCCCCGGGGTGGGCGCCTACGCGGCGTGCATGGCCGGGATCGACGCGGCCGGCGCGGCACCGGTCATCCACGAGCGGGTCGCCCAGGGACGTCCGGTGCTGGGGATCTGCGTGGGGATGCAGGTCCTCTACACCCTCGGGGACGAGCACGGTGTGCGCACCCGCGGGCTCGGTGTGCTCGCCGGGCAGGTCCGCCGGCTGGCCGCGCCGGTCCTGCCGCACATGGGCTGGAACACCGTGGTACCACCGGAAGGGACGGTGCTCTTCGACGGCCTGCCCGCGGGCACCCGCTTCTACTTCGTCCACTCGTACGCGGCCGAGCCCGCGCCCGGCGACACCGTGGCCGAGCACGGCGAGCCCTTTGCCGCGGCGGTGGAACGCGGCCCGCTGTACGCCACCCAGTTCCACCCGGAGAAGTCCGGGGACGCGGGCGCGCACCTGCTCACCAACTGGTTGCGCACCCTGCGCTGACCCATGGCCACCAACCGGTGGCCACCAGCCGCTGGCCGCCGGTCCGCGGCTCCCGGCGTCAGGACGTGTGCCCAGGGCGCGTCAGTCGTGACGAATTTTGATCATCCGGACGGCTTTGGGCTCGCCGCCCGCGACCGGTATCCGGACCTCGAGGATACCGTTGTGGTAGGTGGCGGCGACCTCCTCCTTCTTCACCCCGGGCGGCAGGGTGACCGAACGGGTGAGCGAGCCGTAGCGGAACTCGGAGCGGTAGCGGCCGGTGGCCTTCTCCCGGCGCTCCTCCCTGCGTTCGGCGTGCACCGACACCTCCTTGTCGGACACGGTGACCTCGACGTCCCGGTCCGGGTCGATGCCGGGGAGTTCGGCGCGCACCACGTAGGCGCCGTCCTCGGCGTACTCCTCGACCCGTACGGCGTCCTCCCGCAGGCCCAGCCGCCGTGCCGCCCGCGAACGCCCCTCCTGTGACCACGGCCGGCCGTGCGGCCCCGGTGACCGTTCCTGGCCGGTGTGCTCGCGCCGAATCAGTACCGGACGGCTACTCGCTTTCACGGCTGCTCCTCGTTCCCTGTCGGTTTCCTGTCGCTTTGTCGATGGTTTCCTGTTACTTGTCGATAGTTCCCTGTTGTCGGTTCCCGGTAGCGCTGTCGATTCCTGGCCGATTACTGGCCGGGATCCGTAGAGCTGGTCGGGATTCACCCACATCTCCAGCCTGCGCCTTGTCGCCGGGGTCCGCCTCCCGGCCTTCGGCGGATGTTCGCGCCGTTCCGCCCGACAGCCCGCGGGCAGCCCGCGGAAGAGCAACAGCGGAAGAGCAACAGAAGAAAGCGGGACGCGAGGCAGGACGGAACGACACGAAGCAAATACGGGGAACAAGAGGGAAAAAGCATCCGGAAACCGGGAGGAAAGCCAGCGGAAGCCCGGCGGGCCGCAAAGGGCGGAAAACGGTGGCCGGCGGCTCATCGGGTGGCGCGGCCGCGGCTCGTACCCGACGCTGGTGAAACCAGCCGCCGGGACGCTGGTGCAACCAGCCGCCGGGAGGTGCGCAGATGAGATATGCCGGGAGAGCGCTCGCCGCGCCGGCGGGAGCCGTGACGGGCGTCGCCACCGGGCTGCTCGCGCGGCCGCGACGCATCAGCCGCGGGATCAGCCGCAGGATCGGCCGTGGGATCGGCCTGGTCCGGGAGCGGGCCGCCCGTCGGCTCCGCTACCTGCGGGGATGGCTGCGAGGGCTGCGTTACCGGCTTGCCGGAGGCCGTCCCGACCCGCGGGTAGCCGATGACATCCTCGCCGACCGGGTGCGTTCCCGGCTGGGCCCGGTCACGCGCGGGCTCGACGTCCCACGGGTGCACGTGACCGTCCGCGATCACGTTGTCATCCTGCACGGCGATGTCGCCACCGCGGCCGACACCATCGCCGTCGAGGAGGCGGTCTGGCGGACCTCGGGGGTCGAGGGGGTCGTGTCGATGCTGCACGAGGGGCTCGTCCGCGGGGACACCCGGCCGTCCGAGGGTGTGCTGGTCCCGGTCCGCTCCGTCATGCTGCGGCGGCTGTTCGACGCCGCGCAGCGGGCGGGCTGCGAGCCGCGGACCGTCCAGCCGGCGGTGCACGCCGTGCTGGCGACGTTCTTCGAGCGGCTGCCGGCCGCCGAGCGGCGGCACGTCGCCTCGCATCTGCCCGCGGACGTGCGGGCGCTGACCGTGCCCCCGCGGCGGCGCGGCCGGGCCCTGGCGCGCCTGCGTCATCTGGACGAGTTCATCGAGGCGGTGCTGCGGATCGACCACATCGACCGCGGGCGCGCCCGTGACATCACCGGCGCCGTCCTGCACACGTTGCGTGACTTCGTCCCGGAGGAGGCCCAGGACGTCGCCGCCGTCCTTCCCGAAGAGCTCAGGCGGACGTGGACGGAGCCGACGGCAACGCCCGTCCCCCCGCTCTGACCAGGGTCCTTGACC
>NZ_CEVIVD010000058.1:1037-2076 GCF_982290655.1 Protofrankia sp. CiP1_Cm_nod3 | reverse complement strand
GTGATGGGTGCAACGCTGGCTGGTCGAGCCCAGCAGCAGCTCGGCGAAGCCCTCGTGGCCGCGGGCGCCGACGACGAGCAGCTGGGCGCCGGCGGCCTGCCGGATCAGGGTGGTCCCCGCGGCGCCGAGCATGAGCCCGGCGTCCACCCTGACGTCCGTGCGGCCGCCCAGCCCCTTCACCAGGGTGTCCTCGAGCAGGGCCTGGGCCGCCTTCTCCAGTCCTTCTCCCTCGAAGCCGGCGTAGTAGCCGGTGTACATCGCCGGCGCGGGCATCCAGACGTGGAGGACACGTAGGGCCACTCCGCGCTGGGCCGCTGCCGTGGCCGCCCAGCGCAGCGCGTTGATCGAGCCATCCGAGCCGTCCACCCCGACGAGCACCGGACGCTTCTCCCGCGGCGCGGTGATCACCTGGCCGTTACGCCGCTCGTGCCCGCGGCCCTGTTCCGGGGCCCAGCGGACCACCACGACGGCGCCGGCCGACATGTGCACGCAGGCGTCGCTGACGGAGCCCGTCACAAGGCGGCGCAGGCGCCCCGAGCCCCGCGCGCCGATCACGAGCATCTGCGCGTTGGCGGCCGTGTTGAGCAGGGCTTCGACCGGGTCGGCGCGCACGGGCCGCCCGGTGATCGTGACGGCTGGCGCGGTGGCGCGGTTCCGTTCGATGGCTTCGCGCAGGAGCTTCTCGGCCGCCGCCGCGAGATCGTCGGCGTTGTGCGACGGGACATGGCTGGCCAGTACCCGTGGGCAGCGCTCGACGGACCAGGCGAACACCACGCGCACGGTCGCGCCATCGCGCCGTGCTTCGTCGACGGCCCAGCTCAGCGCTTTGCCGGCGTCCTCGGACAGGTCCGTCCCCACGACGATTTCCCGGCTTTCCCGGATCTCTCGAGTACCCCGGATATCCCGGATCTCCTGCATGCCAGCCTCCTTCATGAGCGGATCGGGCCTCGTCCGCATGGCCGGTGGCGATCGGTGACCGTATACCCATCCGGGTCCCTGCTGATCCGCTCGTGCGGGCGCGCCGTGCGCGGAGTTTCCC
>NZ_CEVIVD010000058.1:0-646 GCF_982290655.1 Protofrankia sp. CiP1_Cm_nod3 | reverse complement strand
CGGACGGGGTCTCGTGCCCGAGGCCGGACAGCGTGGCCAGCCAGCAGCCCTCGGCCTCGGCCGCCCTCGCGAGCGCCGTGGTGACCGTGGCCAGCACCGGGGCGGGACGCGGCGGCTGGCGATCGGTGGCCCGGGTCCGCATGGCCGCGACGAGCGCCCGCTCCTCGGCGCCGGGCGGGTGGTGCCGGCCCGGATGGCGGCCAGCGGCTCCTTGCCCGCGAGGTCCATGTCGAGATCGGCGTACCCGGGCCCCGCCGGACAGAACGGTCACCACCGGCAGCAGGCCGCGGGCCCGCAGCGCCAGGCGCGCGTAGTACAGGGCCGCGCCACAGCTGATCAGCTGCCGCCGTGTTGTCACTTCACGTAGCTGGACGAACGCGGAAAAAATTTCTACGAAGTGCTTGCGATCATGAAAATCGGCCGCTCCGTCGTGTATGTTTATCCCTGCCGGCGGAAAGCCGGGAGACACCAAGGCCGAGTTCATCGCCCAGGTGGCCCCCATCCCCGGCGCGAGCCTCCCGCAGGAGGCTCGGTGGCCCCGAGGCGAATCCCGGATAATTCGGAGACGTTTGACTCGGCGGGGCTAAGTCAGTAAGTTACAACAGTTGCTCCGAGCGGGTTGCCGAAAGGTGCCTCTCGGTCCGCG
>NZ_CEVIVD010000057.1:29504-32879 GCF_982290655.1 Protofrankia sp. CiP1_Cm_nod3 | reverse complement strand
TCACGGGGCGTCCGGGGGCCGGCTCCAGGTGCCAACGGCGGCAGATGGTGGCCAGGACGATCGCGGCCTCGAGTTCGGCGAACGTGTTGCCGATGCACTGACGGTTACCGCCGCCGAACGGGAAGAACGCGTACTTCGGACGGGTGGCTGTCGAGCGTGGCCCGTCGACCGGCCCTGTCGCGCAGGAGGCTGTCGCGGACGGTTCCGGGGACGGTTCCAGCCAGCGCTGGGGCACGAAACCGTCGGGGTCGGGCCAGTACTCGGGGTCACGGTGCATGACCCACTGGCTGACCAGCACCGTCGAGCCCGCGGGGATGTCGTAGCCGCCGAGGGAGTGGTCCGCCAGCGTCCGGCGGAACATGATCCAGACTGGTGGGTACAGCCGGATCGACTCGGTGAACACCGCCCGCGTGTAGGGGAGGCGGGGCAGGTCGTCCAGGGTGGGCAGCCGGTCACCGAGAACCTCGTCGAGTTCGGCGTGCAACGCCTCGCGTACCCGCGGGGCGTTGCCGAGCAGATGGAAGGCCCAACTGAGCGCGTTCGCGGTGGTCTCGTGGCCGGCGAGCAGGATCGTCAGGACTTCGTCGCGCACGGCGTCGTCATCCAGGGGCGCGCCGGTTTCGGCGTCGCGGGCCGTCAGCAGCAGGGACAGCAGGTCGTTGCCGTCGGCCCCCGCACGTCGACGGTCGGCGATCATCTCCCGGATCAGCCGGTCGAGGTCGGCCCGGGAGCTACGGGCCCGCAGCGTCGTGGGCAGCGGTACTTTCTCCAGATACCGGCTACCGGGGATGGCCGCTCGACGTGACACGCCCATGTTCGCCGCGATCGCCCGCCGCACCGTCAGCACGAGGTCGCTGTCCAGGGGCAGGTCGAAAACGGTTCTGGTGACGATTCCGAGGGTCAGCTCGGTCATCTCCTCATGGAGGTCCAGCTGTTGCCCGTCGGACCATCCGGAAGCGGTCTCCTCGGCCAGCCTGGCGAACGTCTCGCCGTACGTGGCGATCCGCTGGCGGTGGAACAGCGGCTGGATGAGCCGTCGGCGGGCCCGGTGCAGCTCGCCGCTGCTGGTGAGCAGGCCGGAACCCAGCAGCAGCGCCAGCGGCTGGACTCCCTCGTCGATCGGCATTCGTTTTCTGCGGAAGCCCTTGGCGAAGACCCGCTGGGAGTTCACCAGGATCTCCTGCACCGCGGCCGGGTCGTTGACCAGGTAGACGGTGCCGCGGCCCAGGGGCCCGCGCACGATCGGGCCGTACTCGTGGCGCAGCCTGGTGAGCAGGTCGAGCGGGTTGGTCAGGAACGCGTACGCGGTGCGCAGCGACTGCCCGCTCGGGCCCGGTGGAGGCGGGCCGGGCCTGCCGGCCGGGCCGCCCACCGGGCCGCCGGGCGGGTCAGCGGCCTGCGCCGCGGGGGCGTTCCCGACTTCGCTCGAGCTCCCGACGTCGCCCGCGTCCCCGGCCGGGCCGTCGGCGGCTCTGGCCTGGGATACGGCTCTGGCCTGGGATGATGTCATCGTCTACTCCCGGTTCGGCGGGTCGGGGCACGGCGTCCGTCAGGCCCAGGCCGCGGTACGCATCCGGCGCCGGGACGCGGGGCGGCGCGTGCCCGGCGGGCCGAAGGTGACGCGATCATGTGCCTTTCGTGGCCGGGGCTCCTCCGGCAGCCGGTCCGGTCGGCTTACCGGGACCGGGCCCGGGGCCCCCGGTCACTGTGGGGACAACTCCTATCCACCCTGCTGTGGTTCCAGGGCCGGCAACGGGTACGTTGCGCGAGCAGAAGTGACGGTGCGTCCTGGTGGCGACACGCTGAATGATTCTGGTCATAGTGCGGGCGCCATGGTTTGAAACGGCTTACGCTACCGGAGAGAGGTTGACGGCGACCCCCCCACGTCGTCAACCTCTCCTGTGGTTGACAAGAAGTTCATCGATCGCGGCGTGGGGTCGCGGGCGGCCGGCCGAGGCGTGGTGACCTGTGGTCGGCTTCTGTGCGCATCTCGTGGCTGGTGGCGCGGCGCCCAACCGGGCATCCTGGGGCGTAGCGGTGTTTTGACGCGGCGCCCGGGGCGGAGTAGGTAGATGTGTACATCAATGCGCGGGCCGTGGCGCGGCTGGCGGAAGCGCCGTCTCCAGCCCCGTCCAGCCGGCGCGCGTGCCCAGCCAGCTTCCGGACACATCGGGAGGCCCCGCCAGTGACACACCACCAGGGTGGTCCCAGGTCCGTGACCGCGCCGTCTGCGAGGCCACCCGTGAGCATGCCGCCCGCGAGCATCGCGCTGCCCGTGGGCGGCGCGGGAACGGGCAGTTCGTGGACGTGACCCCGAGCGCACCGGAGGGTGTCTCGCTGGAGGCGCAGGACGGCGTCGGCAGCCCGGACGCGTTCCGCCGCCTCTACACACCGCACCGGATGGCGTATGTCAAGGGGGAGCGGCCCGCCGGCCAGCAGTGCCCGTTCTGTGAGATCCCGTCCCTGTCGGACGAGGACGGGCTGGTCGTCGCCCGAGGCGAGACCGTGTACGCCGTTCTCAACCTTTACCCGTACAATTCCGGGCATCTCATGATCGTGCCGTACCGGCATATTCCGGACTATGCCGCCCTGATGGACGCCGAAACCACCGAAATGGCCCTGTTCACCCAGCACGCGCTGCGGGCGCTGCGACGGGCGAGTGGCGCGCACGGCTTCAACATCGGGATGAATCTCGGCGTTGTCGCGGGCGCCGGTATCGCCGAGCACGTCCACCAGCACGTCGTGCCGCGCTGGGGCGGTGACACCAACTTCATGCCGGTCGTGGGCGGCACGAAAGTCCTGCCCGCGCTGCTGGGCCAGACCCGCGAGATCACCGCCGCCGCGTGGAAGGAAACCGAATAGGCGCCGGTCCCCGCCGGCAGGCCGGCACGGTTCCCCCGTGCGCCGCGCACGGCTGTCTCCGGTGATGTTTTTCGGCGCTGTTTTCCTCGCGTTCCCCCGTGTTTCTCAGGGCCGCGTTCACTGATGCCGCGTCCCGGCGGCTGTCGGGGCCGGGACCGGTTCCCGTACCCGCCAACGGGTTTCCCGTGCCCGCCAGGAGGCGGTCGGGGGACGGCACGGCGGGGTGGGCCCGGACCGGTACTGATCCGGGCCCACCGCGGGCTCGGGCCCGGCGAAACCGGTGCTATCCGGTTTCGCCGGGCCTGTCGCCGAGATGTTCGGCGGCGATGTGCTCGGGGACCGCTTCGTAACGCAGATGGTCACGGGTGAACGTGCCGGTGCCCTGGGTCAGCGAACGGATGTCCACCGCGTACCGCAGCATCTCCTTCTCGGGCACCTCGGCCCGCACCAGGGTCCGGCCCGCACCACTCCCGTGCGCTGCCTGCCCGCCGGCCTGCCCGCCGGCCTGCCCGG
>NZ_CEVIVD010000057.1:25082-29206 GCF_982290655.1 Protofrankia sp. CiP1_Cm_nod3 | reverse complement strand
GTGCTCGTCGGGGGCGAGCACGCAGACAGCGAGCACTGGCTCGAGCAGGACGATCCCGGCGGCCCGGGCGGCGTTCTTCACCGCCAGCGCCCCGGCGGCCTGGAAGGCGATGTCGGAGGAGTCCACCGAATGGGCCTTGCCGTCGACCAGCCGTACCCGGATGTCGACGAGCGGATATCCGGCCGCCACCCCGAGGTCGAGCTGGCGCAGCACGCCCTTCTCCACCGAGGGGATGAACTGCCGGGGGACCGCGCCGCCGACCACCTCGTCGACGAACTCCCGGCCGCTGCCGGCCGGCAGCGGCTCCACCGCGACGTGGCAGATCGCGTACTGGCCGTGGCCGCCGGACTGTTTGACGTGCCGGCCGGTGCCCCGCGCCGGCCCGCGCAGCGTCTCCCGCAGCGGGACCCGCGGCGGCACCCGGTCGACGTCCACGCCGTAGCGGGCCCGCAGCCGCTCGACGACGACGTCGCTGTACGCCTCGCCCATGCACCACAGCACGAGCTGGCCGGTCTCGGTGCCGTACTCCACCGTCAGGCTCGGGTCCTCCGCGGCGAGGCGGGCCAGCGCGGTCGACAGCTTGTCCTCCGCGCTCTTCGTCCGCGAGCGGATCGCCACGGGCAGCTGCGGCCGCGGCATCGACCACGTCTGCAGCAGGATGGGGTCGTCCGGGCTGGACAGGGTGTCGCCGGTCTCCGCGGTGGCCAGTTTCGCCACGACACACAGACCGCCGGCCCGGACGGCCCGCGCCGGCTGCTGTCCGGATCTCCCGGCCGGCCGGGAGATCCCCACGATCCGCCCGTCGTCGTCATGGTCGGGATGGCCGCGTTCGGCCCGGCCGTGCCCGCAGACGTGCACGGCCATGTCCGCGCGCAGCGTCCCGGAGAACACCCTGACCAGCGAGATGCGCCCGACATAGGGGTCGGTCGTGGTCCTGATGACCTCGGCGGCCAGCGGGCCGTCGGGGTCGGCCGACAGCGGTGGGCCCGACGACCCGTCGGGCCGGGTGCTCACCGGCAGGCGGTGCTCGGCGGGGGAGGGGAACGCCCGGGTGAACAGGTCCAGCAGCTCGGTGGCGCCCAGCATGTCACCGCTCCCGCCGCCGGCGGCACCGGCCGGGCCGGCCACGGGCAGGACGGGGTGGAAGCGGCCGCGGGCGACCGCGGTCTCCAGGTCGCCGAGCAGCAGGCCCGGTGCCAGCCGCTCCCCGGCGAGGTACTGCTCGAGCAGGGACTCGTCCTCGCTCTCGGCGATGATCCCCTCGATCAGGGCGCCACGGGCGGCGGCCACCGCTGCCTGGGCGGCGCTGTTCCCGGTGCCGTCCGCGGAGAGCAGGTCGACCAGCCGGTAGCCGCCGTAGCCGCCGTGTCCCGGCGCGGCCCCGTTCGCCGCCGGCAGGCGCACCGGCAGGTGCAGCGGCAGCACGCCCGGGCCGAACAGCTTCTGGCAGGTGGCGACGGTCCTGGCGAAGTCGGCCCGGGGGTGCTCCAGCTTTGTGATCACAATGGCCCGGGGTGTGCCGGCGGCGGCGCACTCGTCCCACAGCAGCTGGGTGAAGCCGTCGACGCCGTCGAGTGCGCTGACCACGAACAGGGCCGCGTCCCCGCCGCGCAGCCCGGCGCGCAGGTCGCCGATGAAGTCGGCGAGCCCGGGGGTGTCGAGCAGGTTGATCCGCATGCCCCGGTGGGTGGTGGACAGGACGGCCAGGCTGATCGTGCGCTGGCGGTGCTCGGCATCGTCGTGATCGGTATGCCGCGGCGGGACGGGACGGCTCTGCGCCGCCTCGCCCTCGTCGGCCGCGGCCAGCAGGCTCTCGGCAAGAGTCGTCTTACCCGCGCCGGTGTGGCCGACAAGAATGACGTTGCGTACGTCAGCCAGCTGCTCGAGGTCGGGACGATCATTGCATACGGTTGTTTTCACCTGCGCCTCCCCGGTGTGACACGGCCACCCGGTGGCCCTGGTGACGGCCACTGGGCGGCTGGGAGGGCTGGACCAGTGGACCCCGCCTGGGTGACTGGACGAGCGCGACGGGCCGACCCGCTCCGGGCGGCCGGCGGCGGGTCGCGTGATCGTGTCGTCATGAGTGGTTGTGTCAGTGGTGATGGTTGTGTTGGTGAAGAGTTGTATGGGTGGTTGGTTGTGTGGGTGGAGGGTTGGTTGCGTGGGTGAAGGAATGTGGAGGTGTAAGGAAACGGTCCGGCTGTTGTCGGGTCGACGTGTGGTGCCGACGGTTGTCGTGTCGACACCTGCCCCGTCACTGGTTGTGGTGTCGACGGTTGTCACGTTGACGGTTGTCACGTTGACGGTTGTTGTGCCGACGGTCAGCGGTGAGCGGCTGTGAAAAACTCGTGAGAACAGGTTCCCCCTCCGCCGGCATGTGAACAACCCATGTCGGTCCGGCAAGGAACTGGTTGCCGATGGTCACAGCGGTACTGTGAGGGACAGCACCGGACGTACACGACGGGACGTACATGCTCGCTAGCAAGGCGCGGCCGCAGATTCAACGGGTGCTCGATCCCCTGGGTGAGCGGCTGGCCCGGTCGTCGGTGTCGCCGGACGCGGTGACGATCGTCGGCACCATCGGTGTCAGTGGTGCCGCTCTGGGCTTCTTCACCCGCGGGGTCTTCTTCGTCGGCACCCTCGTGATCACACTGTTCGTCTTCTCCGACCTGCTCGACGGCCTGATCGCCCGGGCCCGTGGGATCTCCTCGCCGTGGGGCGCGTTCCTGGACTCGGCCTCCGACCGGGTCGGGGACGGCGCGATCTTCGGCTCGCTGATCCTGTGGTACGCCGGTGACGGCGACTCGTTGCCACTGTGCGTGGCCGCCCTGATCAGCCTGGTGGCCGGCTCGATCACCTCCTACGTCAAGGCGCGGGCCGAGGGCCTCGGGCTGCGGTGTGACGTAGGGTTCGCCGAACGCGGCGAGCGCCTGCTGATCGTCCTGGTCGCGGCCGGTCTCTACGGCCTGGGCGTGCCGTACCTGCTGCCGGCCGCGCTGTGGTTCCTTGCCGGCGCCACCGTCCTGACGGTGACGCAACGTGTTGTTCATGTGCGTCGGCAGTATCTGCGGGGGGCCGGGGCGGCCGGCACCGCCGCCGTGCCCGCGGCCACCGGCGCCGACGCCACACCGGCCGGGCCCACCGCCGGCCCGCGGGCCCGCTGACGGCGCGTACCGGGTGTCCCGCGCGCGAATGACCAGGATTTGGCTGGTGACGTGGTTGGGAGCCGAGCCCTGGGTGTCCCGCGCGCGGATGACCGGTCTGGCGTACGCGGCGGGCTGGCGGGTGGTCCGGCTGCTGCCCGAGCGGGTGGCGGCTGTGGCGTTCACGGTGGTGGCCGACGTCGCCGTCCGGCGGGGTGGCCGCGGCGCGCGCCGGCTGCGCGCCAACCTGGCCCGTGTCGCCCCGCCCGGCACCGATCTCGACCGGCTCACCCGGGCGGCCATGCGTTCCTACGCGCGTTACTGGCTGGAGGTCTTCCGCCTCCAGGACATCTCCCGCGAGCGGATCATCGGGGGAATGCGCATGCTGGACGAGCCACGTCTGCGCGACGCCATCGCCAGCGGCCGCGGGACCGTCATCGCGTTACCGCACATGGGCAACTGGGAGCATGCCGGCGCCTGGCTGGCCGCCACCGGTGAGCCGTTCACGACCGTGGCCGAACGCCTCCGGCCGGCGTCGCTGTTCGACCGGTTCGTCCGGTTCCGTTCGGCGCTCGGCATGGAGGTCATCCCGCTGACCGGGGGTGAGCGGCCCCCCTTCGGCCTGCTGGCCGACCGCCTCGGCGCAGGTGGCACGATCTGCCTGCTGGCCGACCGCGACATCTCCGCGGACGGCGTGCCGGTGGTGTTCTTCGGCGCGACGGCCACCATGCCGCCGGGGCCGGCCGCCCTGGCGTTACGGACCGGCGCGACCCTGCTGCCGGCCACGCTCTGGTTCGACCGGGACGGCTGGGGGGTGCGCATCCACCCGGCGGTGCCGCACACCGACGTGGCGCGGATGACCCAGGCGCTGGCCGACGCGTTCGCCGAGGGCATCGCCGCCCATCCCGCGGACTGGCACATGCTCCAGCGCATCTGGCGGGACGAGCCACCGGCCACGCCACCGCAGACACCACCGCAGAC
>NZ_CEVIVD010000057.1:23392-24826 GCF_982290655.1 Protofrankia sp. CiP1_Cm_nod3 | reverse complement strand
CAGCGACGGAGGCTGCGGCACCGACGGAGCCGGAGCTACCGCAGCCGCGGTCGGAGCCAGCGCCGCGGTCGGAGCCCGAGCCAGGGCCGGGGCCGAGAACATGAAGATCGGCCTTGCCTGCCCCTACACCTGGGACGTTCCCGGCGGGGTCCAGGTCCACGTGCGTGATCTCGCAGAGGCCCTGGTCGCCCTCGGGCACGAGGTATCGGTGATCACACCGGTGGGCGGCGACAGCGCGCTTCCGCCGTACGGGGTGGACGCCGGCCACGCCGTGCCGGTGCCCTACAACGGCTCGGTCGCCCGGCTGCTGATGGGGCCGGTGTCCGCGGCGCGGGTACGCCGGTGGCTGCGCGAGCACGACTTCGACGTCCTGCACGTGCACGAACCGACGGCGCCGAGCGTCAGCCTGCTCGCCTGCATGCTCGCCGACGGCCCGATCGTCGCCACGTTCCACACGTCCAACCCGCGCTCGAAGATCCTCACGGCCGCGCACGGGGCGCTGCAGCCGTCCATGGAGAAGGTCCGGGCCCGCATCGCGGTGTCCGAGGCGGCCCGCCGCACGATCGTCGAGCATCTCGGCGTGGACGCGATCCTCATCCCCAACGGCGTGTCGGTGCCCACCTTCGCACGGGCGGCCCCGCTGCCCGAACCGGTCTCGAACGGCTCCACGGTCGTCTTCCTCGGACGCATCGACGAGCCGCGCAAGGGCCTGGACGTGCTGCTCGCGGCCCTGCCGACGCTGGTGGAGCGCCGCGCCGACGCCAGGCTGCTGGTCGCCGGCCCCGGCGACGGGGAGGCGGTGCTCGAGCGGGTCGAGCCGGCCCTGCGCGGCCGCGTCCACCTGCTCGGGCTCGTCTCCGACGCGGACAAGCCCCGGGTGTTCCGCTCGGGGGAGGTCTACTGCGCGCCCAACACGGGGCAGGAGAGCTTCGGCATCGTCCTGCTGGAGGCGATGGCCGCGGGCGTTCCGGTGGTGGCCAGCGACATCGACGCCTTCCGCCGGGTCCTGGACGACGGCCAGGCCGGCCGGCTGTTCCCGGTCGCCGACGCGGCCGCCCTCGCCCACACCCTCGCCGACCTGCTGGCCGATCCCGCACGGCGCGGGCGGCTGGCCGAGCGGGGCCGGGCGGTGGTGGCCGCCTACGACTGGACGGTGATCGCGAAGCGGATCGTCGGGGTCTACGAGATGGTTGCCGGGGACAGGCCGGTGTCGCTGGCGGCGAACAGCGTCTGACGTGTCCTGGCGCCGGTCGCGCCCGGCGCTCCGCCATGCAGTGTGAGGAGATTCCACCATGCGGTGTGAGGAGATTCATGCCCGCGGTGTGAGGAGATTCATGCCCGCTGGCGCTCTCCTACCCCACGTTCACTACGCTGCGCGAGGTGACTCTCGTCGTTGTTACGGTCGTGGTTGTGGTGGCGGTAGCCACCTATCTG
>NZ_CEVIVD010000057.1:22347-22815 GCF_982290655.1 Protofrankia sp. CiP1_Cm_nod3 | reverse complement strand
GCGTGGAGGTGGCCGGGGAACTGTCCCGGCGGTGCGAGCTGGCGGAGCTGGGCGAGGCGGTGGAGCGGGCCCGGGCCGCGCAGGCGGGGCCCGCGGCGGGCGGCCCGCTGGGCAACGACACCGAGGAGGCGGAGAACAGCCTCAGCCGGGCCCTGCGCTCCCCGGCGGTCACGGCGACGGCGGACCGGGCGCCGGACGCCCTGCACGCGGTGGACGTCGCCGCCGCCCGGGTCGCGCTCGCCCGTCAGCTGCACAACGACGCCGTACGCGACGTGCGGGCGCTGCGGGCCAGACGGGTCGTGCGGGCGCTGCGGCTGTCCGGCCGCGGGCCGCTGCCCACCTATTTCGAGATCGACGACGCGCTTCCGATGCGTGGTGACACCGGGGGCAGGAACGGCCACGCCGACGCCGACGGCCGTGACGGCGACGGCAGGCATGACACCGCACGTGACAGCGCTGTGCATGACA
>NZ_CEVIVD010000057.1:16427-22184 GCF_982290655.1 Protofrankia sp. CiP1_Cm_nod3 | reverse complement strand
GCATGACAGGACCGCGCGCGACAGCGACAGGCATGGCGGCAGTACATATGATAACGATATGTCCAGGTTCGCACCGTAAATTCTTCGCTATTGTCGATCGTAATCGCCATCCCGTCCGGTACGGCCTTCCGGTCGTAGGATGGGATGTCTTCCGTCCGGGCTGACTGCCGCGTGTCCGACGTGGCTGCGCTCGTGGAAGCCGTGGTTTGTCGGCGTCCGGCCCAGGTGGGATGTTCGCCGCGGACCGATGCCTGCGCCGGTCCCGTCTGCGTACAGAGAGGCATGCCATGTCCGAGGGCCTGACCGCTGCCGAGCCCGCTTCGCGGGGCCACGGACCGGACCACGGATCCGTGCCCACGGCCACGCTGCCCGGCCCGCCCGTCCCAGCCGGTGCGGGCAGCGTGGCCGGTGCGGGAGGTGGCGCCCACCTGGGCACGGCCCGGGTCAAGCGGGGCATGGCGGAGATGCTCAAGGGCGGCGTGATCATGGATGTGGTCACGGCCGAGCAGGCCCGGATCGCCGAGGACGCCGGCGCCGTCGCCGTGATGGCCCTGGAACGGGTGCCCGCCGACATCCGCGCCCAGGGCGGGGTCGCCCGGATGAGCGACCCGGAGATGATCGAATCGATCATCGAGGCGGTGTCGATCCCGGTGATGGCCAAGGCGCGCATCGGCCACTTCGTCGAGGCCCAGGTGCTCCAGGAGCTGGGGGTCGACTACGTCGACGAGTCCGAGGTCCTCACCCCGGCCGACCCGCACCACCACATCGACAAGTGGCGGTTCACCGTCCCGTTCGTGTGCGGCGCGACCAACCTGGGGGAGGCGCTGCGCCGGATCGGCGAGGGCGCGGCCATGATCCGCTCGAAGGGCGAGGCGGGCACCGGCGAGGTTTCCAACGCGGTCGTGCACATGCGCACGATCCGGGCGGAGATCGCGCGGCTGTCCGCGCTGCCGCCCGACGAGCTCTTCGCCGCGGCCAAGGAGCTGCGCGCTCCCTACGAGCTGGTCGCCGAGGTCGCGCGGCTCGGCGCGCTGCCGGTCGTGCTGTTCACCGCCGGTGGCATCGCCACGCCCGCGGACGCCGCCCTGATGATGCAGCTGGGGGCGGACGGTGTGTTCGTCGGCTCGGGCATCTTCAAGTCCGGTGACCCGGCGCGGCGCGCCCGGGCGATCGTCGAGGCCACCACCATGTACGCCCACGCGGGCGTCATCGCGAAGGTCTCCCGCGGCCTCGGCGAGGCCATGGTCGGCATCAACGTCAGCGATCTTGCGCCCGCGGACCGCTTCGCCGACCGCGGATGGTGAGCTGTCCCGAGGCGCACTGGCCCCAGACCGCCTCGGAGCGCGAGGCCGCGCCGGCACAGGTCAGGCCGGCACGCGGCGCGGCGCGGCTGGGCGTGCTGGCGCTGCAGGGCGACGTCCGCGAGCATTCCCGGGCGCTGGCCGCGCTCGGCGTCCAGGTCGTCGAGGTGCGCCGGCCGTCCGATCTGGACACTCTGGACGGGCTGGTGCTGCCCGGCGGCGAGTCCACCACGATCGGCCGGCTGCTGCGGGTGTTCGAGCTGCTGGAGCCGCTGCGGGACGCGATCGCGGCCGGGCTGCCGGTGTTCGGGTCGTGCGCGGGCATGATCCTGCTGGCCGGGGACGTCCTGGACGGCAGGCCCGGCCAGCCGCTGCTGGGCGGGCTGGACGTGGTCGTGCGGCGCAACGCCTTCGGCCGCCAGGTCGACTCGTTCGAGGCGGAGATCGACATCGCCGGTGTCGCCGGCGGCCCGGTCCGGGCGGTCTTCATCCGGGCGCCCTGGGTGGAGAAGATCGGGGACGAGGTCGAGGTGCTCGGTAGGGTCGGTGACAGGATTGTGGCCGTCCGCCAGGCGGGCGTGCTGGCGACCGCGTTCCATCCGGAGCTCACCGGCGACGGGCGGATACACGAACTGTTCGTCGGCATGGTGGAAGGCGCGCGGGGCAGACGGGCCGCACGGGGCACACCTGCGCACGAGGCCTAGCCGCACAGGGCACGGCTCCACAGGGGCACGGGGCGCGGGGCACAGCTGTACGGGGCACAGATGGCAGGCAGGAGCAGGGACAGGGTGAGGGGCACGGCATGAGCGGTCACTCCAAGTGGGCGACCACCAAGCACAAGAAGGCCGTCATCGACGCGCGCCGCGGCAAGCTGTTCGCGAAGCTGATCAAGACGGTCGAGGTGGCGGCCAAGACCGGCGGCGGGGATCCGGCCGGGAACCCGACGCTCGCGGACGCCATCGCCAAGGCGAAGTCGCAGTCGGTACCGAACGACAACATCGACCGCGCCGTGAAGCGGGGATCGGGCGAGCTCGCCGGCGGGGCCAGCTACGAGGAGATCACCTACGAGGCGTACGCGCCGAACGGGGTGGCCGTGCTGGTCGAGTGCCTGACCGACAACCGCAACCGGGCCGCCTCGGACGTGCGGGTGGCCATCACCCGCAACGGCGGCAGCGTCGCCGATCCAGGGTCGGTGTCCTACCTGTTCAACCGCAAGGGCGTCGTCCTGGTCACGAAGACCCCTGACCTCGGTGAGGACGACGTCCTGGCCGCGGTGCTCGACGCCGGCGCGGAGGAGGTCAACGACCTCGGTGACACCTTCGAGGTCGTCTCGGAGGCCACGGACCTCAACGCGGTGCGCGTCGGGGCCACCGGCGCGGGGCTCACGGTGGCCTCGGCGGACCTGTCCTGGCTGCCCAGCGTCAGCGTGCCGCTGGACGAGGAGGCGGCGCGCAAGGTCCTCAAGCTCGTCGAGGCACTCGAGGACCTCGACGACGTCCAGAATGTCTGGTTCAACGCCGACATCTCCGATGAAATCATGGAGCTGGTCTCGGCCTGAACGGCTCCCCGGCGGCGCCGGTGCCACCGCGATTCCGAGACCTCCGACATCGCCGTTCGTGCCGATATCGTCACAGTATGGGCATAGACCGTTCCGGAATACGTGCCGTCATGGAGTATGTTGTGACGGATTGTATCGCTCTGGGGTACTTGTTGTTACGGGGGTGTGTTGTTGCGGGGGTAGGCGTGGTCAGTCCGTGTCCCGGTCGCGGATGCACTCCTCGGCGAAGGACAGCGCCCGCAGGTGGTAGGAGCGGGCCGCCCACCCCAGGCTGATGTTGTGGCCCGCGCCGCGCTGCCGGACCAGCTCGAAGTGCGGCGCGGCGCTGAACGCGGCCCGCAGCTCGGCATCCATCGCCTCGTCAAGATCCCACCAGGCCTCGTGGTCGGCGAGCGTCCAGCGGACCGGCACCCGCACCCGCGGGCCCAGCAGAGGCAGCCACCGCGGCCACTTCGCGGCATCGGATGCCTCGCCGGCCGGCACGGGGGCTGTCGGTACCGTCCCCAGGACGAACGTGCCGGGCGGGTACAGGTGCTCCGGCCCCCAGAACAGCCTGCGGGCCGCGAGGGCATGCTCCCGGTGGATCTCGGCGGCGCTGCTGTCGGCGGCGATCCGCGACGGCCACAGGCCGTCACGGTATCGGGCTCCCACCCCGGAGACGTCGAGCCCGAGCAGACGCTCGCCGCGTTCGTCCGCGGCGAGCGACACCGACAGCATCGTGCCGAACGAGTGGCCGATCAGGAACAGGCCCGCCCCCACGGCATGGGACGCGGTGAACGCCTCCAGCGCCCGCCAGGTGATGGCGGTCTGCCCGGCCAGCCGCTGGTGGGGCAGGCCGAGCCCCGCCGACGCTCCGTAGCCGGGGCGGTCCAGCGCCAGCACGCTGAATCCCAGGGCCGTGCCGATGGCCAGCAGGGACAGGTCCGGGTGCGTCCGGCCGTGGAAGTAGGATGCGCGCATCCCCCCGCCGGGCAGGCCGACGACGAGAGCCCGCGGCTGGCCGTCGGGCTCGGCCAGCAGCCCGGACAGTTCCACGTCACCGGCGTCGAGGCGGACGTGACGTGGCTGGCCCGGCGGATCCGCGCGTGGCGCCCGCCCGTCGCCGTGTCCGGCCGCCGGCCCGGCTGGCTGCGCCGGCACGGCTGGCTGCGCCAGCACGGCCGGCTCGGTGCCGGCGGCGGGATCGGAGCCCATGCGTGGACCTCATTTCCCGGTTTCCCGGCGTCTCCCGGTGCTTGTCGGCAGGATTTCCCGTTGGCCCGGCGGGGCGTCGGCGATCTCCACGGGGCACCGCCGGTCATCTCACCATATGCTGATCCGCACCGGGCCGATGGCCGCGGGTGGCGTTGCGGACAGCCGGTTGACGCCGGCCGCCGGCGGTGGGTGATGGCCGGGCCGCTGCCCGGCCGGCGGTGGGTGTTTGTCGGGTCGGCGTCTGGGTAGGCGTGTCGCTGCGCTCGAACAGGCGTTCAGGCATGCCACAATCGTGGCGAACCGCCGGGAGGGCCGGTTCCCCGGCCCGCTGGCGGGCCGAGGGCTGCGTGATCACGGTTGTCTCCCCGGGTTGTCGTCCCGGGCTGGCAGCCGGCCGCTGCGGGCCGTCCGGCGGTCACGATGCCCGGCGGACGGTCGGGACGACGGTCGACGAGCTGGTCGTGGAGGGTGCCGGTGCTGGTGCTGGGGGTCGATCCGGGGCTTACCCGCTGCGGTCTCGGGGTTGTCGAGGGCGGGCCGGGCCGGCGGGCGTCGCTGGTCGAGGTCGGTGTGCTGCGCACGCCCGCCGCCGACGACGTCGCCGCCCGGCTGTGGGCGCTCGAACGCGGCTTCGGTGAGTGGATGGACCGGCACCGCCCCGACGCGGTCGCTGTCGAGCGGGTGTTCAGCCAGGCCAACGTCCGGACGGTCATGGGTACCGCGCAGGCCGGGGCGGTGGCGATCGTCAGCGCGGCCCGCCGTGGCCTGCCGGTCGCGCTGTACACCCCCAGCGAGGTGAAGGCCGCGGTGAGCGGGAGCGGCCGGGCGGACAAGGCCCAGGTCACCTTCATGGTCAGCCGCCTGCTGGGGCTGTCCGACCCGCCGCGGCCGGCCGACGCCGCCGACGCCCTGGCTCTTGCGCTGTGCCACCTGTCGCGGGGGCCGGCGCTCGCCCGGATGCAGGCCGCAGTCAGGCAGGCTTCCGCGGCCGCCAGCGGGAGCCGCAGATGATCGCGTCCGTGGCCGGGACGGTTGCCGCCCTGTCGCCCGACGCCGCCGTCGTCGAGGTGGGCGGGGTCGGGCTGCTCGTCCAGTGCACCCCCACGACCCTGGCCGGGCTGCGGGTCGGGCAGCAGGCACGACTGGTCACCACCCTGGTCGTCCGGGAGACCGAGCTGACGCTCTACGGCTTCGTCGACGCCAACGAGCGTGACGTCTTCGAGACCCTGCAGAGCGCCTCCGGGGTCGGCCCCCGGCTCGCCCAGGCCGTGCTCGGCGTCCACAGCCCGGACAGCGTCCGCCGTGCGGTCGCGGCGGAGGATCTCGCGGCGCTGACGAAGGTGCCCGGCATCGGCCGCAAGGGCGCGCAGCGCATCGTCCTCGACCTCAAGGACCGGCTCGGCCCGCCCACGCCGATGCCGTCCGCGGGAGATGACGGTGTGGGTGGGGGCGGGGGCACCGGCGGCGGTGCCACGCCGGCCGCGGGTACGGGTGTCGCCGCCGCCGAGCAGGTCCGTCTTGCGCTGCTCGGGCTCGGTTACACCGCGCGGGAGGCCGACGACGCGCTGGCCGCCGCGCTGGCCGACCCCCTGGCCGCCAGCGCGGCCGATGCGCTGGCCACGGTGCCGGCCGGCAACGGCCGCGGTGGTGCCGGGCCGGGCGGCCGGGCGGGCCGTGACGTCCCCGGTAGCCCGCAGGCTATCG
>NZ_CEVIVD010000057.1:14641-16349 GCF_982290655.1 Protofrankia sp. CiP1_Cm_nod3 | reverse complement strand
ACCGCCGGCACCGGCGGGGCGGGCGGCAGCCGTGCCGAGGCGGCGGATCCCATGGGTGTGCTGCTGCGTCGGGCGCTGGCCGCGCTGCGGCCCCGGTAAGGGCGGCTGATGGACGTCGAGGGGCTGGTCTCGCCGGTGGCCGAGCCGCAGGAGCGTGCCTTCGAGGCGGGCCTGCGGCCGGGGACACTGGCGGAGTTCATCGGCCAGCAGAAGGTCCGCGAACAACTAATGATCATGCTTGAGGGGGCGCGGGCCCGCGCGCGTCCGCCCGACCACGTCCTGCTGTCCGGGCCGCCGGGGCTCGGCAAGACCAGCCTGGCCATGATCATTGCCCGGGAGATGGCGGTCCCGCTGCGGATGACCAGCGGGCCGGCGGTCGAACGGGCCGGGGATCTGGTCGCGATCCTCACCGCGCTCGCCCCGGGCGAGGTGCTCTTCCTCGACGAGATCCACCGCATCGCGCGTCCCGCCGAGGAACTGCTCTACGCCGCGATGGAGGACTTCCGGGTCGACGTCGTGCTGGGCAAGGGCCCCGGCGCCACCGCGATCCCGCTGGAGATCGCCCCGTTCACCCTTGTCGGCGCGACCACCCGCTCCGGCCTGCTCACCGGGCCGCTGCGCGACCGGTTCGGCTTCACCGCCCACATGGACTTCTACGGCACCGACGAGCTGATCGACGTGCTGGTCCGCTCGGCGGGGCTGCTCGGCGTGCGCCTCACCGACGACGGCGCGGCAGAGGTCGCCGGCAGGTCACGCGGAACCCCTCGGATCGCCAACCGGCTGCTGCGACGGGTGCGTGACTACGCCGAGGTACGGGCGGACGGGGTCGTCACCCGTGAGGTCGCCCAGGCCGCCCTGCGCGTCTACGACGTCGACGCGCTCGGCCTGGACAGGCTGGACAGGGCGGTGCTGGAGGCACTGGTACGCCGCTTCAACGGCGGCCCGGTGGGCCTGGCGACCCTGGCGGTGGCGGTGGGGGAGGAGCCGGACACGGTCGAGGAGGTGGCCGAGCCGTTCCTGGTCCGCGCCGGCCTGCTCGCCCGGACCCCCCGGGGGCGCATCGCCACCCCGGCCGCCTTCACCCATCTTGGCCTCGACCCGGTCGAGGGCCTGCTGGGCCGTTCCCAGGCTCCGCTCCCCCTCACCGACGGCGACGGTTGAGCCCCTTCGCCGACGACGGCTGGGCCCCGTCGCCGGTGACGGCTGGGAGCGGTGGACGCCCGCCGGTTTCCCCGGCGCCGCGGTTCCTTCGCCACCCTTTGGTGGCGTTGGCCGGACGCGGTCCCGACGGGGCCCCTGGCGTCGGGAGCCTCGCGGCCGGTACGTACCATCGGCCGCACGACATGGGAGGACGTGGACGTGCAGGTGATCGTGGTCGCACAGGATGCGGCCCAGAACGGCGGCAGTGGGTTCGGTGGGCTGTTTCCCCTGGTCCTGCTGCTGGCGCTCGTCGTTTTCTTCGTCGTCAGCCAGCGGCGCCGTCAGCGGACCCAGCAGCAGGTCCTGACCTCGCTCGAGCCGGGAGCGCTGGTCGTGACCACCGCGGGGCTGTACGCCACGGTGGTCGAGGTCGAAGACGGTGACGTGTTGTTGGAGGTGGCGCCGGACGTGGTCTGCCGGTTCACCCGCTCCGCGGTCGTCCGGGTCGTCTCCCCGGCGGGAGAGGACGGGGCGCACCACGGCGATCATGATGACCACGACGGCGACG
>NZ_CEVIVD010000057.1:9364-13948 GCF_982290655.1 Protofrankia sp. CiP1_Cm_nod3 | reverse complement strand
CCGGCGGCCACCGGCGGCCGGATGCCGGCAGGTCCGAGGATCCCGGGGAAGCGACGCCGGAGCGGTGAACGGCACGCCGACCAGCACCGGTCACCCGCCGGGGCCGGTCGGCGCCAGCTTCGAGGAACACGTGGATATCGGCGTTACAGATGTGGTATCGGAACGCCCCCGGCATGACAGTCGTTCCGATACCTTGGGCCGATACCTTGGGCGCGGTCGGCACCCGGCCGTGACGGTCCGCATCGGTCCCGCCGGTCGTGGCCGGGCTGGCCGTCCACCGGGCAGGTCCAGCAGGAAATCAGGCAGGAAGCGGCATGAGCGCGACGGCGCGTGACGAAGGGATATCCGTTGGCACGACGGTCAGGGCGACGGCGTAAGGCCTTGAGCCCCGCCTGGTCCCGGATCGGGCTCCTCTTCGGCATCGTGGTGCTGCTCTACGGCTCCATGGCGCTGACGTCCACGTGGACGCCGAAGCTGGGCCTGGACCTCCAGGGCGGGACGAGCGTGATCCTCACGCCCCGGTCGACCGAGCCCGGCAAGGGCGTCGACAGTGGCGCGGTCAACAAGGCCGTCGACATCATCCGGGAGCGGGTCAACGGGCTCGGGGTCGCCGAGGCCGAGGTCAAACGCAACAACACCCAGATCGAGATCTCGGTTCCCGGCCGTGGCCGCAACGACGTCGTCCAACTGGTCGGGCAGACCGCCGAGCTGCGCTTCCGCGAGGTCTACCTCCGGGGCCGCCATACCGGCCGCGCCGGCCACCCCGCCGGCCGCTTCAGCGGCTCCGACAGCCACCCCGACGGTTCCGGTGCCCGGCGCCACGCACGGGGCACCGGGCGCCGCGTCAGCTCCGCCCGCCGCCACCACCGGTCCGTCCCCGTCCACCACCACCCGGCCGGACGTGGTCGGCTCCGGTCTGCTCGCCCAGGCCGCGCCGACGGCCCCGGCCGGCTCGGTCGTGCCGGCACCGGCCGCCTCGGCGTCACCAGCTCCCGGAGTGCCCCCTGCCGCGGTACCGGCGGCCCCGGGGCAGAGAGCACAGCCCGCCGCCGACACGCCACCGGCCGACGTCGTTGCCCGGTTCGAAAGCCTGACCTGCGCCCCGTCGGACGTGCGCAGCCGGGCGGCCGCCACCGACCGGCCGACGGACTGGGTGGCCTCCTGTGACCGTTCCGGCGCCGTCAAGTACCTGCTGATGCCCGCCACGGTGATCGGCACCGACGTCAAGTCGGCAACGGCCGGGCTCGCCAGCTCCGGCGGCACCACCTCGGTGAGCACCGGCGAGTGGGTCGTCAACGTCAGCTTCACCGGCAGCGGGCAGACGGCGTTCACCAAACTGACCGAGCGGACTCTCGGCAAGCAGGTGGCGATCGTGCTGGACGGGGTGGTGCAGTCGGCCCCGAGCACCAACGACCGGATCGCCGGTGACGCGCAGATCTCGGGCTCGTTCACCCAGTCCAGCGCCCAGGATCTCGCCAACGTGCTGCGCTACGGCGCACTGCCGCTGTCCTTCGAGCAGTCCAGCGCCGAGTCGATCTCCCCGACCCTGGGGCAGGACTCGCTCAACGCCGGCCTGCTCGCCGGCGCCATCGGTCTCGCGCTGGTGACGTTCTACTCGTTCGCGTACTACCGGGCCCTTGGAATAGTCGTGCTCAGCTCGCTGGCGGTGAGCGGGGCGCTGGTCTACGCCTCGGTCGTGCTCCTCGGCGAGTGGATCGGGTTCACCCTCACGCTGGCCGGGATCGCCGGCCTGATCGTGTCCATCGGTGTCACCGCGGACTCGTTCGTCGTCTACTTCGAACGCGTCAAGGACGAGGTCCGCGAGAACCGCACCGTGCGGGTGGCGACCGAGCGGGCCTGGCCGTCGGCCCGGCGGACCATGCTCTCCGCGGACACGGTCTCCTTCCTCGCCGCCGCGGTGCTCTACGTCCTGTCGGTCGGCTCCGTCCGGGGGTTCGCCTTCACTCTCGGGCTGTCCACCCTGATAGACGTTCTGATCATGTTCATCTTCACCAAGCCGGTGGTCACCCTGCTCGTGCGCAGGCCGTTCTTCGCCACCAGCCGCTTCTCCGGCCTCACGGTCGCGGCGGTCCGCGGCCAGCCGGGCGAGGCGGCCGCCCTCGCGCCGGCCCGGCTGGCCAGGCGGGAGCGGGCCGCCCCGGCCCAGGCCGTCGCCGGCAGGGGCCCGGCGGCGGGGGCGGACGCCGCCGGTGACCCGGAGCAGGGATCACACGATCTTCGTTCGGCACGCGGTCCGCGGCCGTCACGGCCGGGCCCGTCCGGCACGGCGCAGGGGGAGTAGGCGATGTCCTGGGCCAGCCGGCTCTACCGCAACCAGTCCCATGTCGACTTCGTAGGCCGGCGCCGGATCTGGTACGCCTTCTCCGCGGTCCTGTTGGTCGTCTGTGTCGCCAGCATGCTGATCCGGGGCTTCTCCCTGGGCATCGACTTCAAGGGCGGCGCGCTGTTCCAGTTCCCGTCCGGGGGCAGGCCGGTCACCGTGGCCGAGGAGACCCTCTCCTCGGCCGGCGTCGACCCGGCGGACTCGGTCATCCAGGAGCTCGACACCTCCCACCAGCTGCGGGTGCAGACCCCGACCCTCTCCACCGAGCAGGCCAGCGCGCTGCAGAGCGCCATCGAGAAGCGTTTCGAGGTCGCCCCGACCGACATCGACATCTCGACGGTGGGCGCGTCGTGGGGGTCGACCATCACCAGCAAGGCGCTGCAGGGGCTCGCGGTCTTCCTGGTGCTGGTGATGGTCTACCTGTCGGTCCGGTTCGAGTGGAAGATGGCCGCCGCCGCCATGGCCGCACTCGTCCATGACCTTGCCGTCACGATGGGTGTCTACTCGCTGGTCGGTTTCCAGGTCACCCCGTCCACGGTCATCGCACTGCTGGCCATTCTCGGGTTCTCCCTCTACGACACGGTCGTCGTCTTCGACCGGGTCCGGGAGAACACCGCCGGCATGAGCACGGCCAGCCGGCGCACCTACGCGGAGGCCACCAACGACGCGTTGAACGAGACCCTGATGCGTTCGCTCAACACCTCGTTCATCGCGCTCGTGCCGGTCGCCTCGCTGCTGTTCGTCGGTGCCGGCCTGCTTGGCGCCGGCACCCTGGAGGATCTCGCCCTGGCCCAGTTCGTGGGTATCGCTTCGGGCGCCTACTCGTCGCTGTTCGTCGCCACCCCGCTGCTGGTCGACCTGAAGAAGAACGAGCCGGCGGTCAGGGCGCTCGACCAGCGGGTGGCCCGGGCGCGGGCGGCGGTCGCCCGGGAGTCCGCCAGGCAGCCGAGGGCCGCGGCGGCGGTCGCCGTCGGTGGTCGCGCATCCGACAGCGGGGCCGCGGCGGCCGGCCAGGGGCCGGGAAGCGGATTTCCCGATTCCGTTACCACCCCCTCGGACACGGACGATCGTGGACGTGGTGAGCCGGCCAGCGACCGTGAACCGGCCGTCGCCGGCGTCCGGCCGCCGCGGCCCGGCGCGGGCCGGCGCCCGACACCGGCCCGGCGTTCTGGCCGCAAAGGCCGTCCCAGCGGTAAAAAACGGCGGTGACGACCATCGAACCAGTCGAAACGACCATCGGACCGGCCGGCGGCACCAGCGGCCTGGCCGCTGGCGGTGCCACAGCCGCGGACGTGCTGCGGGCCCACATCCGGGATGTCGCGGACTTCCCCCAGCCCGGGGTGGTCTTCAAGGACATCACGCCGTTGCTGGGGACGCCGGCCGCCTTCACGGTGGTCATCAACGAGCTGGCCACGACCGCGGGCGGTTACGGCCCCACCGTCGTGGCGGCCATCGAGGCACGCGGCTTCCTGCTGGCGGCCCCGGTCGCCTACCGCACGGGGGTGGGTGTCGTGCCCATCCGCAAACAGGGCAAGCTGCCGGGGGAGACGGTCAGCCGCACCTACGACCTGGAGTACGGCACCGCCACCCTTGAGGTGCAGGCCGACGCCTTCCGGCCGGGTGACCGGGTGCTGCTCGTCGACGATGTGCTGGCCACGGGCGGTACGGCGGCCGCCGCGGCCGAGCTGGTCCGCGCGTCGGGCGCGGAGGTCGTCGGGCTCGCCGTGCTCATGGAACTGACCTTCCTGTCCGGGCGTGACCGGCTCGCGCCGCTCGCGATATCATCGATCATGGAAGTCTGAGGGTCGGGGCCTGTTCCTCGTCAGCTCGGCGCCCCCGGCCGCGGCGGCCCCGGCCGTGCCGCTCCTGGTTCGTGGTGATCCCGGACGCGGCGTTCCTGGCCGCGATGACCCCGGCCGTGTGACCTTTGTGTGATCCACGGGCATTGGCCGGGGTTGCGGGAGGAGGCCGGCTCACGGAAGCGTTAGCCTTCAGGGGTCCGACATGAAGCAGGAGCGGCTTGTGCCCGAGGCAGCCCCGGTGACGGCTGGAGCGTCCGAGCCTGGCGCGACGACCGTCCGGGGGTCGTCCGCGGCAGGTGAATACGCCGTGCTCGCCCGCGGGGACAGCCACCGCGGCCCGTCCGCTGGCGCGCTGTCGCCGGCGGCCGGGCCGGGACGCCCACCGCAGGCGACCTCGGCGGGACGCGCCAAGACAACCGACGGTGCGCCGCGGCCGGC
>NZ_CEVIVD010000057.1:0-9316 GCF_982290655.1 Protofrankia sp. CiP1_Cm_nod3 | reverse complement strand
CGACCCCCAGCCACCGGTTGACGTCCAGCCGGCTGGCGCCCGGCCGGCCAACGGCGTCCAGCCGGCTCCCTCGTCGCCGGCTGTTCTCCCGCCCCCGCCGGTTCCGTCCGCGGCCTCGGCTCCATCCGCCCCGCCGGCTCCGCCCGCCGTGCCGGCCTCGGCTCCGCCCACCCCGCCGGCTCCACCTGCCGTGCCGGCCTCGGCTCCGCCCGCCCGGGCTGGCGCCCCGGCCTCGCCGACGCGCCAGCCCGGGCTCCTTGTCGACTACGGTGAGTTCGGTCCCGATGACGGTTCGCCGGTGGTCCCGCGCCTCGGGCACGAGTCGCCGCCGTTGCCCCGCCGGGTCCGCGGGCGTTTCCCCAGGCTCGCGTCGCATCGGGCGACCCCGCCGTCACTGCTGGACCCGGTGCTGCGCGGCCTGCTCGCGAACCATCCGCGGGCCGACGTCGGCCCGGTCTACCAGGCCTTCGAGACCGCGGCGGGGGTGCACGCCGGCCAGGTCCGCCTCTCCGGCCATCCCTACATCACCCATCCGGTCGCGGTCGCGAGCATCCTCGCCGATCTCGGGATGGACACGCCGACCCTGTGCGCCGCGCTCCTGCACGGCACCGTCGGCCAGGCCGGCATGACGCCTGAGCGCATCCAGGACGAGTTCGGCGACCACGTCGCGCTGGTGCTCGACGCGGTGATGAAGCTGCACCGGGTGAAGGTCGGCGAGGCCGCCCAGGCCGAGACGATCCGGCGGATGGTGGTCGCGATGGCCCGCGACCCCCGGGCCCTCGTGATCAAGCTTGCCGCCCGTCTGCACAACATGCGCACGCTGCGCTTCCTGCCCGAGCACAAGCAGGAGCGCAAGGCCCGGGAGACCCTGGAGATCTACGCTCCGCTGGCCCACCGGCTCGGGATGAACTCGCTGAAGTGGGAGCTGGAGGACCTCGCCTTCGCGACGCTCTACCCGAAGCGCTACGACGAGATCGTCCGGCTGGTGGCCGACCGTGCGCCGAGCCGGGACACCTACATCACCGCGGTGGTGACGCAGGTGCAGGCGCACCTGGCCGAGGCGAAGATCAGGGCCGTCGTCACCGGCCGGCCCAAGCACTACTACTCGATCTACCAGAAGATGGTGGTCCGCGGCCGGTCCTTCGACGACATCCACGACCTGGTCGGTATCCGGGTGCTGGTCGACTCCCTGCGGGACTGCTACGCCTCCCTGGGCACCATCCACGCGAACTGGAAGCCGATCCCGGGCCGGTTCAAGGACTACATCGCGATGCCCAAGTTCAACATGTACCAGTCGCTGCACACGACGGTGATCGGCCCCGAGGGCAAGCCCGTCGAACTGCAGATCCGCACGCACGCGATGCACAACCGGGCCGAGTACGGGATCGCGGCGCACTGGAAGTACAAGGAGGACGGCGTCGGCGCCCGGCCCTCCGGGGAGAGCAGGGCGGGTGCTCTCGGGCTCGCCGACGGCGGCTCCCGGGGCGGCGGCCGTTCCCGGCGCGCCTCCGCGGGGGGTGACCAGACCGCCTGGCTGCGCCAGATCCTCGACTGGCAGCGGGAGAGCGCCGGACCCGGCGAGTTCCTCGACAGCCTGCGGTTCGACCTGCACACCGACGAGGTCTTCGTGTTCACCCCCAAGGGGGACGTGATCGCGCTGCCGGAGGGGGCGACCCCGGTCGACTTCGCCTACGCCGTCCACACCGACGTGGGCAACCAGTGCGTGGGCGCGCGGGTCAACGGCCGGCTCGTCGCGCTGGACACCCCGCTGGACAACGGGGACACCGTCGAGATCTTCACCTCCCGGGCGCACTCGGCGGGCCCGAGCGAGGACTGGCTGACCTTCGTCCGTTCCTCCCGGGCCCGTACGAAGATCCGTCAGTGGCACGCGCGGGAGCGGCGGGAGGACGCCATCGTCGCCGGCCGGGACGCGATCGCCCGGATGATGCGCCGCCACGGCCTGCCGCTGACCCGCCTGATGAGCGGCGACACGCTGCCCAGCCTGGCCAAGGACCTGCGCTACCAGGACGTCTCCGCGCTGTACGCCGCGATCGGTGAGAAGACCATCAGCGCCCAGCACGTGGTGGGCCGCCTGCTGGCCGCGCTGGGCGGGCCGGAGGGCGCGGCCGAGGACGTCGCCGAGACCGCGCTGCCCACCCGCGCCCTGCAACGGACGGCCGGCGACCCGGGGGTGATCGTCAACGGCGCCGAGGACGTGTGGTCGAAGCTCGCCCACTGCTGCACACCGATGCCCGGGGACGCGATCGCCGGGTTCGTCACCCGGGGCAAGGGCGTCTCGGTCCACCGCCAGGACTGCCCGAATCTGGCTACTTTGTGTAATAGTTCTCGTGACCGGACGGTGCCGGTCGAGTGGGCCGCCTCCTCGGGGTCGGTGTTCCTCGTCGTCATCCAGGTCGAGGCGACCGACCGCACGCGTCTGCTCTCCGACGTCACCCGGGTGTTGACCAACCACCATGTCAACATCCTCTCGGCGTCGGTGACGACGACCAAGGACCAGCACGCGGTCAGCCGGTTCACCTTCGAGATGGGGGACACCAAGCATCTCGGCCACATCCGGGACGCCGTGCGCTCGATCGACGGTGTGCACGACTGTTACCGGATCGCCTCCGGGGCGAGGTGCTGACCATGCTGGTGCGGTGGGGGGATCCGGCGGTTCCCGGCGGGAGGGGCCGCCGGCCGGGTCCGCGTCGTCGATGTCGCCGTGACGGGGGGCTGTCACCGGCGGACGGCGGGGGCACGGAGCTGTTCCGCGCCGGGGCGCACCGAGGCACCGGGACGTATCGAGGGGGAGCACTATGGACGCTGAGATCGTAGGTGCCGGGATGCAGGGCGCGGCGCTGCCCGCGCGGATGGACCGATCCAGCGGGGGGCAGGCCGGCGGTGGGGAGGACGCCTCACGGACCCTCGCGGCCGCCTGGCTGGCCGGCAGCCGGCTGGCCCACCTCGCCCGCCGGGTGGCGGCGGCCCGAAGTTCGCCCCCGGAGCCACTCGTACCACCCGTCCTGCGGGGGATCATCGACAGGCACTGCCAGCACCATCCCAAGGCCGACGTCGCTCTCATCGTCCGCGCCTACGAGGTCGCCAACCGCCAGCACGCCGGCCAGATGCGGCACAGCGGCGATCCGTACATCACCCATCCGCTGGCGGTCACCGACATCCTCGCCGAGCTCGGGGTGGACACCACCACCGTCGTCGCGGCCCTCCTGCACGACACGGTCGAGGACACCGGCTACACCCTGGAGGCCGTCACGGCGGACTTCGGCCCGGAGGTCGCCAACCTCGTCGACGGGGTGACCAAGCTCGACAAGATGCGTTTCGGGGACGCGGCCGAGGCCGAGACGCTGCGGAAACTGATCGTCGCGCTGGCCAGGGACTACCGGGTCCTGCTCATCAAGATCGCCGACCGGCTGCACAACATGCGGACCCTCGGCTTCAAGTCCCCGCCCAAGCAGGCGCGCATCGCCCGGGTGACGCTGGAGATCCTCGCGCCGCTGGCGCACCGGCTCGGCGTGAACGTCATCAAGCGGGAGTTGGAGGACCGGTCGTTCGCCGTCCTGTATCCCGACGAGTACACCCGGATCCAGGCGGTGGTCGACACCTTCACGGCCGCGGAGGGTGAGTCCGGCCAGCTCGCCTCGGTCGTCGACAAGCTTGCCAGCGGCCTGGCCGAGGCGCGCATCGACGCCAGGGTCTCGGCCCGCACCAGCCACCTCTTCTCGATCTACAAGCGGGCCCAGGAGCGCGGCTTCGAGGCACGGGACTACAACGACATCGCCCGCGTCCTGATTCTCGTCGATTCAATCACCGATTGTTACGAGGCGCTCGGGGAAGTACACGCCCTGTGGCGACCGGCGCCGGGGCGGCTGCGCGACTTCGTGGCCACGCCCAAGTTCAACATGTACCAGTCGCTGCACACCACCGTCATGGACCCGGCCGGCAAGCCCGTCGACATCCAGATCCGTACGGACGCGATGCACCGGCTCGCCGAGACCGGGATCATCGCCCGGCCGGTCGGGCCGTCCGCGGACGGCGCCCGGCTGGAGGGCCTGGCCTGGCTGCACAGCCTGCTCGACTGGGAGGGCGACGCCAAGGATCCCGGCGAGTTCCTGGAGTCGCTGTCGGCGGACCTCGACTCCGACGAGGTGCTCATCTTCACCCCCAAGGGGCGGATCATCGCGCTGCCGGCGCGGTCCACGCCGGTCGACCTCGCCTACGCCGTCCACACCGAACTCGGGCACCGGGCCATCGGCGCGCGGGTCAACGGCCGGCTGGTCCCGCTGCACACCCGGCTGCGCAACGGCGACGTGGTGGAGATCCTGCGCTCGGGGCTGCCGGACGCCGGCCCCTCCGAGGACTGGCTGGATTTCGTCAAGACCTCCCGGGCCCGGGTACGGATCCGCCGTGGGCTGACCAGGCAGCGGCGGGAGACCAGCGGCCAGCAGCCGGATCCCGGACACCCCGCTGACCGGCAGCCGGGACACCCGGATGCCCGCCAGGACGATACCCGGGATCCTGGCCCGCTCCCCCCCGGCAGCCAGCATCCGGACACCGGCACCGGCATCGGCACCGGCGGTGACATCAACAGTGATGACAGTGACTGTGATCACAGTGACAGTGACGGCAGTGACAGTGATGCCGGCAGCGGCGTCGGCGCCGCCCCCAGGGCCGGCACCGGCACCGCCCCGGAAGCCTCCGACCGGCCCGCGGCCACGGCCCCGTGGCCCGCGGCCCCGTGGCCCGTGGCCGCCGCCGTCGGCCCCGCCGCCCCACCATCCCCGGCGGGCCTGGTGAGCCCGCCCGTTCCGGCGGCCCTGCCCACACCGGCACCCACACCGGCGCAGGCGCCGGATCCGGGGGCGCGCAAGGCCCACAGCAGGCGGAGCCGGCGGCGGTCACGGGACATGGACGAGGCCCTCACCTGGGCGGGGACGGCCGCCATCGACGGCCGCAGCGGTGTCCCGGTCCGTCCCGCCCGCTGTTGTCTCCCACTGCCCGGGGACGACGTCGTCGGGTTCACCAGCACGCACAGCCCCGCCGTGTCCGTGCACCGGTTGCGGTGCGTGAACGCCGCGAGCGACCGCCATCGGGTCGCGGTGACGTCCTGGCTCCCGTCGGCCGAGGGCACCTTCCCCGCCGAGATCGCGGTCGAGGCGTTCGACCGCCACGGGCTGCTCGCGGACATCACCGAAATGCTCTCGGATGTGTCGGCCACGGTCCGTTCCGCCTCCTCGATCACCTCCGAGGACCGGGTGGCCCGGGCCCGTTTCACCGTCGAGGTCGCCGGCCCGGCACAGCTGGACGCGCTGCTCGCGGCCGTACGGACGGTCGGCGGCGTCTACGACTGCTACCGTGCCGGCACCAGGCCGGGCTGATCCCCGTCCGCCTGGCGCGCCACCCGCGTGCCGCCCGATACGCCACCGGTGGCCGGCGGGAGCCCGTTCCCACCGGTCACCGGCGTTCAGACCAGAACCCGCAGCTGCTCGTCGAGGTCACGTACCGCCTGGATGCCGCGCCAGGGCGACAGGTGATCACGGATGTGCAGGATGCGGGTCAGGCCGAGCGAGAAGTCCGTCTGCGCCACGATCGCCAGGGCGTCAGCGGCGAACTGGCAGGCCTGTTCGATCTCCCGTTGCTGAATGTGCACCTCGGCGACGGCGCTCAGCAGCAGGGAACGCTTCTTGGTGGTGGTCGGGCTGGTCGTCCGCAGCCCCTCGAGGGCGGTCGCGCGGGCCGCGTCCGGGCGGCGCAGCCGGGTGAAGGTGGTGACCCGCATCCCGTCGAGGCGGGAACGGTCGAAGAACTGCGTCCACACCCGGTCGTCGGCCGGGGTGGCCTGCTCGAAGGCGTCGACGGCGCGGTCGAGCGCGCGCAGCGCCGCGTCGCGGTCCCCCTGGTGGGCCTGCTCCTCGGCCTCCCGGGCGGCCAGCCAGGCGCAGGTCATCGGGCTGCCGCCGTGCGCGGCGTGACGCTGGGCCTCGGCGAGCAGCGCACAGGCCTTGTCCGGCCGTCCGTTCATACTCGACTGGAAGCTTTCGTAGCCGAGCACGCATGCCAGCAGGGCGTCGTCGCCGGTCTCCTGGGCGACCTCGGCCGCGACGCGGTAGTAGGCGCGGGCGTCGGCGCTGTTGCGCATGTCGAAGGCGAGCCAGCCGGCCAGCGCGGCGGTCTCACCGGCGGTGACAGCCAGCGCCTGGCGCACCGCCGAGCGTGGCGCGGCCTCCAGTAGACGGCTGAGGGCGGCCAGCTGCGCGGTCACCCGTTCCATCAGCCGGTGGGCCGGTACCCGCTCCTCCAGCCCGAACAGGCCGGCGGTGCGGGCGGAGAGACTGCCGACGACCGACGGGGTGGCCACGGCCTGCTGCCGTAATGCCACGGAAAGTCGCTCCCATGGCGGCCGGGTGTCAGGCGACACGGTCGTGGCGTCCTCGGCCGCCGCGACCAGCCGGAGGAAGGGGCGCTGTTCCGCGCCCGGCCGCGACGGCCCGGACAGGTGCGCCGGCCTGGGCCCGGCCGCGATGTCACCGACAGTACCGACGATGTCGGCGGTGCTGGTAGTACCGGCGGTGTGGGCGGTGTCGTTCTCGATGAACCCGAGTTCCCCGGATGTTCGCTGAAAGAGAGCTCCCAGCAGCCGTTGGTAACGAAGACTGGGCTTCTTGTCGCCTTTCTCCCACTTGCAGACCATGTTGCCGGTGACGCCGGCCTCACGCCCTTCGCGGCTGGCGGCGAAGTCACGCAGCTCCATGGCCAGTTGTTCCTGCGACCAGCCCCGTTCCTCCCGGCAGTTTCGCAGCCGGATGTTGGGGGTGCGTACGGACGGACGGGAAACGGCAGTCGTAAGGGCACTGCTCGCCGGAGTCATCGTCTGCCTTTCGCCGTCCATCAGCCCCCGTATGGCCCCCCGGTAAAAGAGTTTATCCATGGCCTTATGGCCGCTGGTCGCCGCCCTCCCACCGCCTGTGGCAGCCGCCGGCCGCTGCCCCGCGTCCCGCCGCCATGCCTTGTGCGGTAATGACCTGGTTGTACGGCAGCCGGACGGCGGCAGCACGCCGTTCCGTCCGGCCTCCGGGCGGCGCCCTTCGCGCGGCTGGACGGCTCCGGTCCCGCGGCCCGGCCCGTGCGTTCCAGAATCATTTCCCGGCAATTTTGTTATCGGCGACACAGTTGACGACATGGTTGATGGCACGTCAGCGCCCCGCCGGCCGCCGTTTACTGAATGTGCGTACATGGCGGAGCGCGGATGGCAGGGCGCGGGCACCGGAGAACAGCACCCGGCCGCCCGTCGGCGCGCGGTGGGAAGCGCACCGGCCGGCACCGGTACACATGCATGTGGATTCCCGCACATGCGGTGATGCCGGGTGCTGTCGGTCACATTCGCAGGCGGGAAATGGATGCTTCCGAGCGCGCTCGGTGAGCTCCGGTGACGGCCTGCGGCAGGCAGCCCGTAGAGTCTGTCCTGTGCGTGCAGGCCTCTTCGATGACGCTTCACCGTCCCCGGCGAATCGCCGTCCGTTACGAGCCTGGCAGGAGGCCGCCCTGGCCACCTACCGGACCCGGGCGGGCTCCGGCGCACGCGACTTCCTGGCCGTCGCCACCCCGGGCGCGGGCAAGACGACCTTCGCGCTGCGCGTCGCGTCCGACCTGCTGCACGACGGCGTGGTGCGCGCGGTCACGGTGGTGGCGCCGACCGAGCACCTGAAACGGCAGTGGGCCGACGCGGCGGCGGAGGTCGGCATCTCCCTCGACCCGGCCTTCCGCAACACCGCCGGGGCCACCTCCTCGGACTACACCGGCGTGGTGCTCACCTACGCCCAGGTGGCAGCGCATCCCGCGCTGCACCGGCTGCGCTGCGAACGCCGCCGCACCCTGGTGATCCTCGACGAGATCCACCATGCCGGCGACGCCCTGTCCTGGGGTGACGCCGTCCGGGAGGCGTTCACCCCCGCGACCCGGCGCCTCGCGCTCACCGGCACCCCCTTCCGCTCGGACGTCAACCCCATCCCGTTCGTCACCTACCTGCCCGGGCCGGACGGAGTGACGCGCAGCGTCGCCGACTCCTCCTACGGCTACGCCGACGCGCTGCGTGACGCGGTGGTGCGCCCGGTGCTGTTCCTGGCCTACTCCGGGGAGATGACCTGGCGGACGAGCGCCGGGCACGAGCTGTCCGCCCGGCTCGGCGAGCCGCTGAACAACGAGCAGACCGCCGCGGCGTGGCGCACCGCCCTCGACGCCCGCGGCAACTGGATCCCCGCCGTCCTCGCCGCCGCCGACACCCGGCTGTCCCAGATCCAGGCCGGTGGGATGGCGGACGCCGGCGGGCTGGTGATCGCCAGCGATCACGCCAGCGCCCGCGCCTACGCCGGGATCCTGCGCCGGGTCAGCGGCACCGAGCCGGTGGTGGTGCTCTCCGACGACCCCACCGCCAGCTCGAAGATCGCGAATTTCCGGGAGTCGCGGCAACGGTGGATGGTCGCCGTCCGGATGGTCAGCGAAGGCGTGGACGTCCCACGTCTGGCCGTCGGGGTCTACGCCACCTCCGTGGCCACCCCGCTGTTCTTCGCCCAGGCCGTCGGCCGGTTCGTCCGCGGCCGGGGCCGGGCGGAAACCGCCTCCGTCTTCCTGCCCAGCGTTCCGACGCTGCTCGCGCTCGCCGGCGAGATGGAGGTCCAGCGTGACCACGCGCTGGACAAGCCCCTGCGCGAACCGGACGCCTTCGACGACGCCGCCCTGCGCGAGGCCAACCGGCGCCGGGACGTCCCCGACCTGCCCGAACGGTCCTTCACCGCGCTGGGCTCCTCGGCGCATCTCGACCGGGTCATCTTCGACGGCGGCGAGTTCGGCACCCAGGCCGCCGCCGGCTCCGCCGAGGAGGAGGACTTCCTCGGGCTGCCCGGCCTGCTCGAGCCCGACCAGGTCGCCGTCCTGCTCAAACAGCGGGAAGCCGCCCAGCTCGCTGCCCGGCGCCGGCAGGAGCGCACCGAGGGCCGCCAGGACCCCGCCGGCCGCCCCGCCCCGGGCGCCTCCGGACAGACGGTCCCGGCGGCCCGCGCCGCCGAGGCGGACAGCCCGGCCGCGCAGGCCACGGACAACCGTCCGACCCACGAGGTGATCGCCGAACTCCGCCGGGAGCTCAACCGGCTGGTCGCGGCCCACCACCACCGCACCGGCCGCCCGCACGGGGCGATCCACGGCGAGCTGCGACGGACCTGCGGCGGCCCGGCAACCGGCCAGGCCACCGCCGCCCAGCTACGCGCCCGCATCGACACCGTCCGCCGTTGGGGGCCCCCCGGATAGC
>NZ_CEVIVD010000056.1:29418-31879 GCF_982290655.1 Protofrankia sp. CiP1_Cm_nod3 | reverse complement strand
CCCTCGCCGCCCGCCGCGTTGGCCTGCTGGGAAGAAACCCTCCACATGAGACATGCTCTTAGTCGAATGTGGAGGGTGTCACAGTCCTGGGTGAGCCGCCGAGGAGAATCCCGCTCCCGGCGACTCACCCAGGACCTCAAGCTGCGCATGGGACGGATTCCCAGCCCGGCTCGGCCGGCCCCGCGTTTACCGGCGGACATACCTCTGGTGCCGATAGGAGCCGCGACCGTTCACAGCACGCCACGCCAGCAGTACCAGAACGGCACCGATTACGGAGCCGACGACACCGGAGGGCTGCAACGGACCCTCACCCGCATCCTTGTTGAATAGGGCATAACCGAGGAACCCGCCGACGAAGGATCCGACGATCCCGACGATTATGGTGCCCCCGATACCGATGCGGTCCGGACCGGGTAGTACCAGGCGGGCGACGGCACCGACGACGAGTCCGAGCAGCAGCGTGACGATGATGAACTCAACCATTGCCATTCCTCCTTGTCGTGATGATTACCGATGTGTTTTCCCCTGCCTTAACCTGCCGAATCTCTTGCTTCGTTTGATTCAGGTCACCATCGCCGGCTGCGGCCGGAGTCCGGCGCGGCGACGGTGACGGGCCGCCCAGTGCACGGGCGGCAGGACGATCTCGCCGGCAACCGCCCCACCGGTGGCGCCGGGGCCTGCCAGCCTGCGACGCGAGTGGCTTTGTCGCTGCTGGCCACGGTCTTCGCTGGCCACGGTCTTCGCTGGCCACGGTCTTCTCGACGGCCGCGGCAACCCGAGGTGATGCTCGACCTGCCCGCGGAAGGTCCCGGCGGCCTTGTCGCGGATACCTGGCGTCTTCTCGGTCGTCGCGGTAGCTTGTGGGTTCTGGCGGATCTTCGCCCGGGCCGTACCGGCCGTCTGCACAGCGGTGTCGCAGGTGCTGTGCGCGGTTGCCGCGACATGTATCGCGAGACCATCTGCCGCGCCGGCGATTTTCTATCCGGGATCGACGGCGTTTCTTCCGGAATCGGCGCTCATGGAATCCGGTCGCGAGAGGGCGGACTGTTCAGCCGTCGAAGATTCTCCCAGCAATCCGGCGATCTTTGCGACTGGGCGGGTGAAAGCTACGGTGAGGTCCGTACCGGTGATTCCGGCGCGTCTTCGCGTGCGGCACCGGCGGTCGGATTTTTCGCAGGCTCCCGTTCGATGATCATATCGTCCTCGAACATGATCGGAGGCGTGACCCTACGCTCGACGGACTCCTCTACGATATGCCGACGCCAGCGATCCCTGTAGATCGATACACCGAACCCAACCGCACCGACCATCATGAAGATCAGACCGACCGTGGGAAGGCTCAGCCCGGAGGAGTCCGCATGCACAGCGAACGCGAGGATGGCTCCCAGAGCCAACATCCCGAGACTCAATGCTATACCCATGCCTTCCCTATACCCATATCTCAGCTCGTATCACCTCGGAGTTGAGTCCAGGGGCGCGGCGTACGGCAAGTAGCGATCAGACGTCAGGAGACGACGGGGATCCGCTGGTCAGCAGCCACGTTTGTGATGTTCATAGGGGCTCAACAGAGTTCGTCGCCGTTCTCCGGCACCGCTTTCCCCTATTCGACCGATAGTCGATGTTGTTCCAGGTGCACGACGGATGGGACCATCGGCGGACAATCGCCCGTTTTATGGTGTTTTCGGCAGGGTGAAGAGCAGCCGTGCCACAGTCTGTTGCAACGACATGATCATACGAGAGTCCTCCACTCCCACTCCCACTCCCACTCCCACCGGACCGGACCGGTGCGGGCAGAACCAGTTCCGGCCAGGCGTCGACGAGCAACGCCCGTCGACTCACCATGAGTGCGTGCGCCGGGCGGCCCGACGGTTGGCCCTCTCCTCACTCGGCAACGTGACGACCCGGCTCCGGGAGATCCAGGCTGTCCGTCACGATGATCGGCGTCCCGTGATGGCTCAGCGGTCGAGTTCGGTGAGCTTTCCGGCCTCGACGTGCAGGTGGCGGGTGACGTCGACGGCCGCGAGCATCTGCCGGTCGTGGGTGACGAGTACGAGGGTGCCCGGGTAGCCGTGCAGCGCCGACTCGAGCTGCTCGATCGCGGGCAGGTCGAGATGGTTGGTCGGCTCGTCGAGGATCAGCAGGTTCACCCCGCGCGCCTGCAGGAGCGCGAGCGCGGCCCGGGTCCGCTCCCCCGGTGACAGCGTGGCCGCGGCACGGCCGACGTGGTCGGCGCCCAGGGCGAACTTGGCCAGCAGGGTACGGGCGTCGGCGGTGGACATCTCGGGCCGGAAGCGGCCGAGGATGTCGAGCGGGGAGTCCGCCCCGGCGAACAGGCCGCGGGCCTGGTCGACCTCCCCGACGACCACACCCGGGCCCAGCGTCGCGGCACCGGCCGCCAGCGGGACCCGGCCGAGCATCGCGGCCAGCAGCGTCGTCTTGCCCGCCCCGTTCGGGCCGGTGA